>JALOOE010000135.1 GCA_025454565.1 Anaerolineae bacterium | reverse complement strand
CTTGCCGTCGGGCGAGAACACCGGGGCGCGATCCTGGGGATCGTCGGTCAACTGCCAGGTGTTGCCACGGGTGATATCCAGGTTGACCAGGCCGCGTTCGCCGACATAGACCACGCGCCACGGGTTGGCAGGATCCTGCGTCGGCGCAAAGGCTTTCACGTCGCTCGGCAAATCAGTGTAGGCGCCGGTCCCGACATCCACCGAGCGCAAGCGCCAGAACGGATCCTTGACCCTGAAGCAGATGTTGTCGCCTTCCCTGACAATCTCGTCGGCCTCGGGCGGCGCAGGCATGTCATCCGGAATGCAACGCCGCGGACTGAGCGCGCTCCCGCGTTGTATATTAAGGATAATCGTCTTGCCATCGGCCGACCAGATCGGCGATTTCGGCTGCTGCACTTCACCCAGCACCTTGCGCTCGCCGCTGCCGTATCACCCACAGGTCGCCCGGCACGCCGGTGCTGCTGCCCGCCCAGCGGGTGAACGCCACCTGTTTGCCGTCCGGCGAGATGGCCGGATCGATGCCGGTGGTCAGATAGCGCAGATTCGAGCCGTTGGCGTTCATCACGTAAATCGGCCCACCGCTCTCGGTCTGGAAAACGAGCGTGTTCCCTTTGGCTGCCGGAACCGCCGCAGAAGCCGGCATGGTAGCGGCTTGCACGACCGGCACACCGGTCGCGTCGCCGCTGAACTGAACGAACGAGCCGCTCACCCAGCCCGTGCGACCGTCGGCCAGCTTGACCTGGTACCAAGTTCCCGCCGCGTCGCGGCCGGTAACCGTGGCGCTGTTTCCGGAACGGAGCACGTCCACAATCGTGTATCCGGTTCCCGGACCCTGGCGTAAGTTCAACGCGTCGACCGTCACCGTCACGGTTGGGCCGTCGGCGGCCTGTGCTGCTCCCATTGCGCCGAGCCACAGCACGGCAATACTGAAGATCGCAAGAAGTCTGAAGAACTGTCTCATGTTTTACCGTCCATTGTCTATGATTTGCCGTCTACGTCATTCGTATCGCAGCGCGTCGATGGGGTGCAGCGATGCCGCGCGATAGGCCGGGTAGATACCGAAAAAGAGTCCGATAGCCATAGCGAACAGGGTCGCCAGCAGCACCGAGTCGAGGCTGACGACGGAATTCAATTGGAACGTACTGCCCGCCGAGAGGGTTGAGATCGCTCTGGCGATCCCCATCCCGAGCAGCACCCCGATCAGCCCGCCCATCACGCTGAGCACCGTGGCTTCGGTCAGGAACTGCGCCAGGATGTTGCCGCGTGTCGCTCCGATGGCCTTACGGATGCCGATCTCGCGGGTGCGTTCAGTGACTGACACCAGCATGATGTTCATGATACCGATGCCGCCGACCAGCAAGGAGATGCCAGCCACGCCGCCCAAGAAGAGCGTAAAGACGCCTGTGATCTGATTGGCGGTCGCCAGCAGATCTTCCTGGCTGCGCACCGTGAAGTCGTCCTCGAAGCGGATCTTGTGACGCTCGCGCAGCACCTCGCTGATCTGCTGGATGGCGGCGCTCATCTGGTTATCACCGGCAGCCTGCACGCTGATCTGGTTGACGAGGTTGCTGCCGCGGAAGTTGCCGCGCTGCAAGCGAGCGGCAACTGTCGTCAGCGGCACCAGGATCTGATCGTCCTGGTTGCCGAAACCGCTGCCGCCTTTCGACTCCAGCACGCCGATGACTTTGAACCCGACGTTATTGATACGCAGGGTCTCGCCTACCGGATCTTCGCCGTTGAACAGGTTATTCATGATGTTCGCACCGATGACCGCCACGGTTGAACGCGCTGTAACGTTGGCGGCGTTGATGAACTCGCCGGATTGCACCTTGAAGTTGCGCACCGTCTCGTACTCGGGCGTGACGCCGACGATCTGCGTGTTGACGTTGTTGCCCTGGTAGACGGCTTGGCCGAAATTGCGCACCTCCGGCGCCACCGCCGCCACCGCCGATAGCCCCTGCGTGCTGAGCGCCACCGCATCATCATAGGTGAGGGTCTGCGCCGAACCCTGGTTGGTGCGCACACCGCCCTGATTGGTGCTCCCCGGTGAGACGAAGATCAGATTGGTGCCCATGCTGTTGATCTGACTGTTGATCGCCTGTTGTGCGCCCCGGCCGATGCCCATCAGCGCAATAACCGCGGCGACGCCGATGATGATGCCCAGCATGGTCAGCGCGGCGCGCAGTTTGTTGGCCGACAAGCTGCGCAATGCGATACGGATGCTCTCGATGATTGTCATATGCCCGCTCCCTGGGCGAGACCGGCAGTTTCCGCGGCATCGGCGACTTCCTACGCGATGGTGGAGACGTGACGGCCTTCGCCGTTGCATTCATCGCTGAGGATCTTGCCATCCCGGATATGGATGACGCGTTCGCATTGCGCAGCGATGTCCGGGTCGTGCGTCACCATCACGATTGTCAGACCCTGCACCTTGTGCATCTGATGGAACAGCTCCATGATCTCGGCGCCCGACTTCGAGTCCAGGTTGCCCGTGGGCTCGTCGGCCAGGATGATGGCCGGATCGGTGATCAGCGCGCGCGCGATCGCTACGCGCTGCTGCTGGCCGCCCGACAACTCGTTGGGCCGGTGATAGATGCGCTCCCCAAGCCCGACGCGTTCCAGGGCCGCCACGGCGCGCTTCCGCCGGTCAGGCGCGCCCGCGTACACCAACGGCAGCTCAACATTCGCCAGCGCCGAAGTGCGCGAAAGCAGATTGAAGGTCTGGAAGATGAAACCGATCTTGCGATTGCGCACGCCTGCCAGCGCCTTGTCATTCATCTGGGCGACCTCAATGCCGTCCAGCTTGTACGAGCCGGAAGTGGGCTGATCGAGGCAGCCGATTACATTCATCAGCGTCGATTTGCCCGAGCCCGATGGGCCGACAATCGCCACCCATTCACCCTCGTTGATCGTCAGGCTCAGGCCATCGAGGGCGTGCACTTCGCTATCACCCATGCTGTAGATTTTGTATACCTTATCGATCTCGATCATTCGCGTCCTCGCCCATCTCTTGCTGTGATGGGAGTCGACCTGGCGCTGCTCAGGCTCATCGCGGCGGAACCATGACCGGTCCGCCTGGCGCGCCGCCGAAGCCCCGGTTCTGGGTCGTGGTAGTCGTGCCGACTACCACCACATCGCCTTCCTTGAGCCCGCTGACGATCTCGGTCTGCGAGTCGCCGCTCATGCCAGTGACTACAGGCGCCTGGATCTCGCGGCCTTCAAACAATACCGTCGCCATCTTCTGCCGGCCTACGTTGCGGATGGCCCGGTTTGCCACCATCAACACGTCACTCTTCTGATCGGTGACGATGTTGACGTTCGATGTCATACCGGTTTTCACGCCCGGCGGCGCGTT
This sequence comes from Anaerolineae bacterium, assembly GCA_025454565.1. Classification (GTDB taxonomy): domain Bacteria; phylum Chloroflexota; class Anaerolineae; order CG2-30-64-16; family CG2-30-64-16; genus JALOOE01. The sequence continues at coordinate 3,687 of JALOOE010000135.1, read as the reverse complement.
CTTGATGGCAACGGTGACCGGATAGTTGACCACGCCTTGTGTCTGCACCCCGGCGGGCGCGACCTGCGTCACTTCGCCGGTCAAAGTGAGGTTTGGCAGCGCATCCAGGGTGATCTGAGCGATCTGCTTTTCTTTGATTTTGCTGACATCAACTTCAGCCATGTTGACGACGATCTCCAGGTTGTCGAGGTCGGCCAATTGGATCGCGCCGGTTGTACCGCTTGTCGAACCGGCCTGACCGACGACGACGTTCACGGCGGTGACCGTGCCGTCGAAAGGCGCGACGACCTGGGCTTGCTTCAGCTTATTCTCGGCCTGCCGCACGGCAATCTCGGACTGAGTCACCTGCTGTTGAGCGGTATCCAAGGTAGCGGCATCCGGCCCGGCGAGGATCTTGTCCAGGTCGTTCTTCGCCTGGTTCACCTGGGCCTTGGAGGAAATCAAGTCGTTTTCGTTCGCCTGCAGTTTGGCCAGGTTCGCCTGCGCCTGCTGCAGCGACGACAGCGCCTGCGCGACCTTCGATTTGGCATCCGAGCCTGAAGTCGCCAGTGATGCCTCGTAGTTCGCCTTGGCCTGATTGTAGTCGATCGTCGCGGTCTGAAGGGCAGTCGATTCGGACCGGGCGCCGATGTTCGGCGCGGTGGCCACTTTGTCGTAAGCGGCCTGTGCCGTCTGGAGGGCGGCGAGCGTCTTTTGATATTGTGCCGTCGCCGCGTCGATCGTCGAGCCGGAAGCGGCCGCCGACTTCACGGCCGCGTCGTAAGCGGCTTGCGCGCTGGCGAGCGCGGCCTGCGCCGCAGCCAGATCGGTCTTGGTCGGGCCGGCGGCCAGCTTGTTATAGCTCGCTTGCGCCGATTCCAGCCGTGAGCGCGCGTTGGCGATATCCTGTTCGGTGGATGGTGCTTTGGTCTGCGCCAGCTTGTTCTGGGCGATCTTCAGGTTGACCTTGGCGTTTTCGAGCTGAAGTTGCAGATCGCTGGTATCTAACTCGGTCAGCACTTGACCGGTTTTCACCCGATCACCAGCGCGCACGTTCACCTTCTGCACCGTCCCGGCCTGCCCGAAGTTGAGCGCCACCTGCTGATGTGCGGTGATGTTGCCCGCGGCATTCACCGTCGCGGTCAGATTGCCGCGTTGGACCGTGGTTGTATTCTGCGTGCCCGCTGCGGCCTTTGCGGCTGGCGACTGGGCGTTAGCTCCGGCGCATCCTGCCAACATCAGCAAGGTTCCGATGATGAGACCAATCCCGATGAGTCGTTTCATCCTGCGATTTCCTTTCGAGCAGGTCACCTGATCGGCGCCTACAAACACACGAATCGCACCCTCCATTATACGGCGCGAAAACGTAGGGTGCAAATAATTTGTACCCTAATCAAATGAGAGTTCGATGAGAGTGGAGTTAGTATCTGCTTCAGGATCTGACTGGCCCCGGCGGTAGTGCCTCCGGATCGGCAGACCGGTCGGCGTTATCCCACAGATCGAGCATCACCAACGGAATCAAGGGGACGAGCCAGGCGAGGTATTGCCGGAAAAGTACCGAGTTGAAGTCCACAAAGGTGCTCATGGCGAACAGTGACGCGACGAAGATCCCGATTTTACGCCGCCAGGCGAGCCCATAGACTGCAAGCAGCATGACGAGCATCGGCAGCCGGGCCGGGAGGCCCAACCAGCCCATCTGGCCGTCCAACGAAGGCGTGGAGAAGTGATCGACTGGGTTGCGGGTGGCGGAGAATGCCAGCGACTCGATGAACCCATCGGCGTGCCAGGCCAGGAAAGGCAGCGAAGTCAGGATCGGCACGCTGGCGATGACCAGCCCAGCCAGCAGCGTTTGTTTGAGTTTGTCCTGGCGCACAGATTGCCACGTCCAGATGAGATAGAGCGGAACCAGGAAGATGGCGATCTGTTTTACGCCTAGCGAAAGACTGAACAGCAGGAGCGCGGTCCAACGGTGCTTGCGAAACAGACCCAGCGACGCCACCATCAGGAAGATCGGGATAAAATCGATGTGCGCGATCTCGGTCACGTGCAGCGTCCAGCGGCCGAACAGCCAGAAGGCCGCGGCAAAGCACGCTGCCAGCAGGCGTCCGCGCGGGTAAAGCAAGAGGTAGAGCGCCGCGGCGATTGCCAGGTCGAAAGCGAGAAAGATCACCCGCCAAAAGGCGATCCACGTATCGTAGTCGCGCAGACCGGCCGCCTGGGTGAGCGCGGAAAGTCCATAAAACCCCGGAAAATACGTGGCATATTTGTCATTCTCGTGCATGTTGCCCGCAAGGATCCGCGCATAGGGATCCTCGCCGTTGAGAAGGCGACTGCCCTCCACCCAATTATAGTAGACGTCCTCACCCTTTGTGTCTCTATCCCAGAGCTGGATATGCGCGATGGCGCCGACCGCCAGAATGACCAGGAGGCAAGCAATGACGAGGGCCGGGTGTTGAGATTTGTTCATGCGAAAATGCCAGGGCTCCAAAGACCAACCCTTTGTACCCTAGCAAAATGAGAATTCGATGAGAACTGACTGGGGCAGGGTACCGGAATCAGGTTGCAGGTCGTTGACAGTTCAAAGTTGAAAGTTGAAAGTTCAAGGCAGGATATGGCCAGCTATCGCCGACCTTCAACCTTCAACCTTCAACCTGTCTGTCCCCGTCAAGTCGTGGCTACAGCCTGGCGCAGCATCTCGGCGAGCACTGCGGCGCCGCGCCGCCATTCATCGAGCGAGACATGCTCGTGCGGCGTATGGTCGAGGGTGCTGTCACCGGGGCCGTAGGCGACGACGGGGCAGCGCCAGATAGGCCCGACCGTGTTCATATCGGAGGTACCCGTCTTCAGGGTGAAGCCGGGCGTGCCGCCCTGGCTGCGGATCGCGTTCAGGAAGTGGCGCACGAGAGGACTGTTCTTCTCGGAGCGATACGCGAGGTCTTCGCCGCTGAACGTGATGCCGACGTTGTCATCACATGCCACGATGAGCGCCTTGACCTGATCCGGGGTCACGTCGACAGGCACGCGAAAGCCCAGGTGCATCTGCACCGTCTCCAGCAAGCCGTCGTTCGAGGTGTTGAAACTGCGCAGACTGGGCGTCACCTGGTCCCAGATTTTGTCTTTGCCTGCGTTGATCTCGGCGATTTTCTGCGTGACGCAGTTCCAGAATGCGACGGCCATCTCAGGCGCGCCGAGTGACGGCCCGGCGGTGTGCGACACGAGGCGTTGCACCGTCACATCTGCCAGCAGCCGGCCCTTGTAGCCGAGCGCCATGCGCTGCCAGCCCGTCGGCTCGCCGATCACGGTCATATCAGGAGAGCGTTTGCTGGCGATGTAGCGCGCGCCTTTGGCGGTCGCGCTTTCCTCCTCGACCGCGCCGACCACGACGATGCGCCAACCGGGGACCGGCCCCACCATGCCCGCAGCCGTGACGAAGGCGGCGAGCGGACCTTTCGCGTCCACCGCGCCGCGTCCGTAGAGCTTGTCACCCCGGATAGTCACGCGTGGGAAGCCGGGCACCGTGTCAATGTGGCCGAGCAGGACGATCTCGCGCACGGGCTGCGACGAGCCGTTGCCGGCGCCGCCCGGCTCACTCAAGATGCCGATGGCGTTCCCGGCGGCATCGCGGTGCGCCGAGAAACCCCGGCGGCTCATCCAATCCACCAGGTAGGTGACGGCGGGGGTTTCGTGTCCGGATGGGGAGCGGATGTC
>JALOOE010000134.1 GCA_025454565.1 Anaerolineae bacterium | reverse complement strand
GCGTAGTTGGCTACGTTCAGATCGGCGTTGAGCTTGTTGAGCGCGTCGCGCACCAGCTCGGCATGATCCATGCTCACGCAGAAGACGATCGTTTTCTCCATGCGGCCGTAGACTCGTAGCAGGTTGGCCAGGTGTTGGCAGTGGACTTGCACGCGGTCGGGCATCGCCACTTCGCGCTCGAAGAGCGGAGTGTCGTAATGCTCGCGCACCACGGCGTCGCGGCCGATCTTCACCTGCGCCCCGCCTTCGATGGCGTCCGCGAGGTTCAGGCCGTTCGCGTCGAAGTTAGTGCTGGCCCGGTGCACCTTGTAGTTCGCCAGGAAGCCGTCATCAATCCCCTGGCCCAGGCTGTAGGTGAAAACGGGCTCGCCGAAATACGCGTAGGTGTCCACGTTGTCGCTTCGTTTGGGCGTGGCAGTCATGCCGAGTTGGATAGCATTCGGGAAATGGCGGAGGATCTCGTTCCAGGTGCCGAAGCCGCTGCGATGGCATTCGTCAATGATGATCAGGTCGAAGAAGCCGGGCGGCAACTGCTCGAAGGCGCGCAAACCGTGGGGCCCGGTCGCGTACAGGCTTTGGTAGATGCCGAAGTAGATCTGCCTTCCTGTTCGGATCATCCCGCCGTCATACTCTTCGCGCGGATCGCCCGCGGCCTCTTTGAAAGGCTCGAAGGCGTTGTACCCCTGGCCGCGCAAGACCAGCCGGTCCGTCAAGAATAGCACGCGTTTGTTGGCGAAGAAGCCCGACTTGATCAGCTTCCAGACGATCTGAAAGGCGATGAAAGTCTTGCCCGTGCCGGTTGCCAGGTTGATCAGGATGCGCTGCTGGCCCTTCAGGATCGCCTCGACCACTCGGTTGACTGCCACCTCCTGATAGTAGCGCATTTGCTTGATGCCCGCTGGGTCGTGCCAGTACGGTTGTAGCAGAGGGTTTGACGGTCGATTCGCTTCCAGCGCCCGATACTCGCACAGCCGCCGCCACAACTCCTCCGGCAGCGGGAACTGATCCATCGGCAGCTCGCGCTGCGTGTTGTTGGTGAAATCCCACTCGACCCAACCGTGGCCGTTGGAGGCGTAGGCGAAATAGAGGCCCTGCTTCCTGGCGTACTCCATAGCCTGCTGCAAGCCCGCACCTGGCGTGTGGTTCTCGTCCTTCGCCTCCACGACTGCAATTGGCAGCGATTCCGAGTAGCGCAGCAAGTAGTCGGCCTTCACCGGCGGCAGCTTGCGATGGCTGTCCCCCTGCAATACGTTCTGGCCCGCGGTGATCCGATACTCCATCGTGATGCGAGGACCGGACCAGCCCGCGCGCGCCAACGCGGGGGTGATCAGGTGGAGCTTGGTGTCTTCTTCGTTGTAGGGCATCAGGCAGGCTCCGGGTGGGTGGCAGGATCAGCCTGATTATACCCTTACGTTGGTCTATAGACAACTCGATTTGCCGAGACAGCCGGACGATACCAGGAGCGGATTAACGATTCAATGATTCACGGTGTGCATCCCGTCAGCCGATTGTCGGAGATTATTCGGGCGCGCGTGACAAGTTGTGGTAAAATGGGTCATGCTTCCTTTGCACCATCATTCGCGATCCTATCAAGGAGCAGCACACCATGCGTAAGTTGCTGTCCGGCCTGTTCCTCGTCCTGGCGTTCATGTTGGCTTTCGGCGGCATCGCCGGGGCGCAGGAGACCAAGAAGCTTTATTGGCAGCGGTACGATGTCGACCTGGACGTGCAGAAGAACGGCGATCTGCAGGTTGAGGAGACCCAGGAACTCGTGTTCACCGATGGCACCTTCCGCTACGGCCAGCGCGAGATTCCCATCAACCGTTTCAGTAACATCGCGAATGTGACGGTGCGCGAGCTGAATGGGCCGGTGTATCGCCAGTCGAACACCGATGAGCCCTACACCTACCGCGTCTTCCGCGATGGCAACAACATCAACATCCGCTACAACTTCCCGCCCAGCTCTGACATGCGGCGGACGATCGTCATCGACTACACGGTCAAGGACGCGCTGCGCTACTATCCCGACAAGGGGGTCGACCAGTTGTTCTGGAAGGCGATCCCGTCGGGCAACCCGTTCCCCACCAAAACATCGACGATCACGCTGCACGTGCCGGAACCGGCCACCTTCACGAACTACGGCGTCTACGGCGCGGATGCCGCGGCGAATTTCCAGCCGGGGCAGCGCGACGCGGCGATGGCGATCAAGGGGCAGATCCGGGCCGGGCAAGAGGTGGAGGCGGTTGCCGAGTGGCAGCACGGCATCGTCGCTGGCCAGGCCCAGCCGTGGCAGGCGCAACTCGACCGGGAGGCCGCGCAGCAGGCGGCGCAGGACCAAACTAAGCGCCAGTGGGGGCCGGTCGCCGACCTCTCTTTCCTGGCGTTGACCGGGCTGCTGATCATCGGCGGGCCGGTGCTGCTCTATCTGTGGTGGTACAATCGCGGGCGCGATGCGCCGGTCGGTCTGATCGCCGATTACCTGCCTGAGCCGCCGTCGGATCTGCCGGCGGGCATGGCCGGCACGCTGATCGATGAGAGCGCCGACGTGCAGGACATCGTGGCGACGATCGTTGACCTGGCGCGACGCGGCGCCATCGAGATCGAGGAGCTTCAAGAGCCGGGCTTCCTGGGGATCGGCACCGTCAACGATTTCATCTACCGGCGGAAGCAGACCGATGTCGCCATGCTCGCGTACGAGAAGACGCTGCTCAGCGACCTGTTCGGCGGCCGCGACGAGGTCAAGCTGTCTGATCTGAAGGAGAAATTCTACAAGCATATCCCGACGCTGCGCAAAGAGTTGTATAAGGCCGTCGTAGCCGAGGGCTACTTCGCGGAGAATCCGGATTCGGTGCGCTCGCGATACGGCGTCCTGGGAGCTGTGGCGTTGGCGCTGTCCGTGTGCTTCGGTCTCCTGATTGTCGGCGCGTTCATCGACTTTTCGGGCTTCGCGATGTGCCTCCCGATCGGCCTGGGAGTGGTTGCGGTCGGGATCATCATCGTAGCGCGCTACATGCCGCGGCGCACCGCACAGGGCGCGGATGCCGTCGCACGCTGGCGAGCGTTCAAACGCTATCTGGAGAATCTGGAGAAATACACCAAGGTTGAGGACGCCGCCGAGATTTTTGATCGCTACCTGCCCTATGCCGTGGCATTTGGGATCGAGCGAAGCTGGATGGCGAAGTTCGCTCAGGTCGAAGCGCCGCCGCCGACCTGGTGGATCCCCTATGGCTATCCCAGACCGTACTACGGCCCGACGGGCGGCGGTGGGTGGTCATCGGGGCCGGCCGCGCCGATGTCCGGCGAGGGCGGCGGCATGCCGTCGCTGAGCGGCGCATCCCGCAGCATGGGCGCCTCGCTCGCCGGGATGAGCGCCGGCCTGGGCACGATGCTCTCCTCGGCATCCAACACGCTGACCAGCGCGCCGTCATCGAGCGGCAGCGGCGGGGGCTTCTCCGGCGGCGGGTTCTCGGGCGGGGGCGGTTTCTCAGGCGGCGGTGGCGGCGGCGGCGGGAGCAGCTTCGGATAAGTCAGATCGCAGAACGCAGAAGGCAGAACAAGACCCATCGGACTGGTCGTTCTGCCTTCTGCCTTCCGAATACTGCATTCAGGGAGGTCATATGCCCGGACAAGGACGCATCATCGGTATCATTCTGATCGCGATTGCGCTGATCGCCTGTTTGCTGGCGACCGCGCTACTACTGGCCCAGGTCTCAGCGAACGAGACCACCGTGACGGGCGCGATCCTGGGCCTGCTCATCGTCGGCGTCGTCTTCGTGCTGCCGCTGGGCGGCGGGGGCATCTACCTGCTGACCAAGAGCCAGCAGGAGAAGACCGAGTACGCGGAGATCGAGAAGCAGAAGAAGCTCTTGAACATGGTGCTGGCCCAGGGCAAAGTGAGCTTCTCGGAGGTGGCGCTGGAGCTCAACATGCCGCGCGACCAGGTCGAGGATATGGTGCGCGATCTGGTGGGCAAGAACCTGTTCAGCGGCGCGATCAACTGGAACGACGGGGTTCTCTACTCCAAGCAGGCGTCGCAGATGAAGGCCGATCGCAAGTGCCCCAACTGTGGCGGCGAATTGACGTTGGCGGGCAAGGGTGTCATCGAGTGCCCGTTCTGTGGGTCGGAAGTGTTTTTGGCGAGTTGACGAGGGAGGGTGTGGATGGCGTTATCGACTGACGTGACGACATCGGTGCGCAAGGAGCCCCAGGTGCCGTTTCTGATTCGCGTGCTGTGGTTCTTCCTGATCGGTTGGCACATCACCTTCTGGTGGGTGCTCGCGGCGTGGTTTCTTAACCTCACGATCATCGGCCTGCCGGTCGGGCTGTGGATGTTGAACCGCGTGCCGCTGGTGTTGACGCTGCGCACGGAGAGCAGCTATCGCGTGACCCAGGTGAAGGACGGCGGGATCACGGAGCAATATCGCGGGCCGCAACAACACGGCTGGCTGCTGCGCCTGATCTATTTCGTCCTGATCGGCTGGTGGTTCAGCCTGATTTGGGCGTTGTTGGGCTGGTTGCTGTGTATCACCATCATCGGGCTGCCGTTTGGCGTCTGGATGCTCAATCGGCTGCCCGCGGTGACGACGTTGATGAAACATTAGCCAGGTCTTGGGAGGTCAACATGGATCCAATCGAGAAGGCAAAGAGTCAGATGGGCGGCGTCGAGAGCCTGATTTCGAAGCTGCCCGGCGTGAAGGGCTATCGCGAGAAGGAGATGCGCCGGGACGCGGACAAGCAGATGCGCGACGCGCTGGCGCTGCAGCTCGCGGATCGCCGCACGAAGATCACGGCCATGCAGAACGATCTGCTGGCGGCGGGCGGCCTGCTGTGGATGGACGACCTTGAGCGGCTGGTGGGACGCTTACAACTCCTGATCGACCGGGTCAAGACCGCGGCCTACGGCTACGCTGGCTTCTTCGATATCCAACGCGTGAAGGAGGATGAGCTCTACGAGCTCGCCAAGTTCGATCAGGCGCTGTTTGAGGATCTGCCGCGGCTCGATACGGCCATTGACTCGTTGGGCAAAGCCATCGAGACGAACGATGGGATCAAGGACGCCGTCACGGCCATCGGCAATATCCTGGCGCGCATGAATGAATCCTTCGGCCACCGGATGGATGCGATCAAAGAGGCGTGAAGCGTGAAACGTGAAGCGTGAAACGTGAAGACCGCAGTTCACGCATCACGCATCACATGCGATGCCCTTCTACTGTCAGATTTAGCTCACAGGAGGAACACCCCATGGCACGGATCATCGATGTCGTACAAGCGCCCGATCAAGGGCAGGATCAAATGGTCTCGCGCGTGCCGGAATCCGGCGCCGGCGATTTTCGCATCGGCTCGCAGGTTGTGGTGCGCGAGAATCAGACGGCCGTCTTCTATCGCGATGGCAAGGCGCTCGACACCTTCGGCCCTGGCCGCCATACCATTACCACCGCCAATATTCCGCTGCTGATCAACCTCGTGCAGCTCGGTACCAGCGGGCAAACGCCGTTCACCGCCGAAGTCTACTTCGTCAACATGCGCGACTTCATCGACATGAAGTGGGGTACGCCCGAGCCGATCTCGGTGCGAGATAGGGACCTGGGGTTGGCCCGGCTGCGCGCCAACGGCCGCTACAGCATGGCGGTCACCGAGCCGCAGATGTTCGTCACCAAGATCGTCGGCACACAGGGCCTTTACCGGACTAACGACATCGCGGACTATCTGCGCGGCATCATCGTCAGCCGCCTGACAGATCTGCTCGGCGAGTCGAAGGCCGGCCTCTTCGATCTGCCCGCGCTGTTCGATGAGATGAATGCCGCTGCGCGGGTGAAGGTGGCGGAGGACTTCGCCGCGTTGGGCATCACGATCAAGGCGATGTTCATCCAGTCGATCAGCCCCACTGAGGAGACCGCCAAGGCCATCGACGAGCGCTCCTCGATGGGCGCGATCGGCGACATGCAGAAGTACCTCCAGTTCCAGGCGGCCCGCGCGATGGGGGACGCGGCCAAATCGGGCGGCGAGGCGGGCAGCGCGATGGGCACGGGCGTCGGTTTGGGCGCGGGGGTCGGACTCGGCGCGGGGATGGCGGGCATGGTCAGCCAGGCGATGGCGGGCGCGATGCAGCCGCAGCAGGCGGCGTCCGCCGCGGGCGGGGCTTCCGCAGCCGCACCCGAGGTGATGAACCTCGACGAAGCCGCGGCCTACCTGAAGGTCAGCCCGCAGGATATCCAGGGCCTGATCACATCGGGCCAGGTCAAGGCCAAGCAGATAGGCGCTGAGTACCGGATCTCCAAGAAGGCACTGGACGACTTCCTGGCGTCGTAAATCTGGAAGCTGGAAGCTTGATGCAGGCGGGGTGTTCACCGATGGTGGATGCCCCGCTCTCTTTTTCCCCTTTTCCCCGCTGGCCCACACTCAGCCACGATGTATGACGGGTTACAGCCGATAGCGCATAAATCCCATACAATCTCCCTGCAAGCATCCGGCTTGTCCGATCCGTCAGGCAAACGCGGATTGAGCGGCAAGAGAAAAGACAACCGAAAAAGGAGAATGGTGACGATGCGACGCGTGTTTTTGACCCTAAGTAGCTTACTGATGTTGGTGGCGATGTTGGCGACGCCGGCGAGCGC
>JALOOE010000133.1 GCA_025454565.1 Anaerolineae bacterium | reverse complement strand
CTACCGGATGGGCTATATCGACCGGGACGGGCTGCGCGACCTGGGCGAGGCAATGCGCAGCAACGCGTATGGCCAGTACCTGCTGCGGCTGTTGGAGGAAGATGCCCAGTGACATTGATCTGGCCGTAGTTTCGGCTGATTTCTCGACCAGTCCCTTTGAGGAGAGATTGGCTCTGATGCGTCTGGCCGCCCAGATTGATGATCGCATTGAGCCGCACCCATTTACCCCCGAAACGTTCCGTCTCGAGGACCCATTGGTTGACGAGATAAGGCGCACGGGCATTCGGATTCGGTGATTACCGCGCGGTATCAGGCAGCACGGAGGTGCTCCCGTGTTGAATTGCGACCTCCACGAAGTGTTAACTTGTGAAGTGCAGTCGCACGAAGCCAGGCTCAGGGCGATCATTTGTCCTGGGCCTTTTCATGTCGAATGAGTACGAGCAGCGCGTGAAGAAGATACGACGTTGCGTGCTATCGATCGTGGCAGCCCTCTGGCTGGCGCTGGCGACGGCCGCGTGCAGCGCGCCGCCCGATGTGCTGCGCGGGCTGCTGCCGAGTCCGGCCGTGCGCTTCGTCGCCGAGGGCGATCGCTTGTCGGCGGAGAAACGCGCGGCCGAGGCGATCCTGGCCTATCGGCAGGCAGTAGCGCATGATGCCCGGCATGTGCCAGCGCTGCACAAACTGGCGCGCGCTTACGCAGCGCAAGGACGACGTCGGCTGGCGCAGCAATACCTGCAGCGCGCCGGCGCGCTGCAGCCCGCCGATGCAGGCATAGCGGCCGATCTTAATGAGTTGGCGCCGCCAGAGGTCACCGGCGGGCCTCTTACGCCCGTGTGGCAGGCGCTGGCCGGCAGCGGGTCGCTGGCCGGCGGGGCGCCAACCGGGATGACGGTCGAAAATGGCGTAATCTATGTCGCGCATGAGGATGGCGCCGTGAAAGCGCTTGACGCGGCGACCGGCGCGCCGCGTTGGGAGAGTAAACTGCCAGGGCGAGCCTCGTCGGCGCCGGCGGCTGGTGGTGGATTGGCCCTGGTAGGCGGCGAGGACGGCGCACTGCATGCGCTCGATGCGGCTGATGGTCGTCCGCGCTGGCGTTTCCAGACCGCGGCCCCGATCTATGCCGCGCCAACGGTGACCGCTGAGGCGATCTATGCGCCTTCGGGAGACGGCTCCTTCTCAGCCCTGGCGCCACGGGACGGCAAGCTACTGTGGAAGATCGACGCGGCCGCGCCGCTGACCGGCCGTGCCACCGTCGCCGAGGGGATCGTCTACTTCGGTTCAGCCGATGGGCGCATCTTCGGCGTCGATGCAGCCACCGGCCAGGAACTCTGGGGCAGCGGCATCGTGGCGCAGGGCGCGGTCGAGTCCCAGCCGACCGTGGTCGATGGCCGCGTGTTTATCGGTGCAGGCGACAGCCGCAGCTACGCGCTGGCGGCCGACAAAGGCGGCGAGTATTGGCATCACTCCACTCCGGACGCCATCTACGCCCGGCCCTTAGTGATCAGCGATACGGTCTATGTGGCATCGGCGGGCAACACACTATCGGCGCTGAATGCCGTGTCCGGAGATCTGCTGTGGGAGTTCGACGCGAAAAGCGCGCTGCGGCACGCTCCGGCCTGGGCGGATGGGACGCTCTATTACGTCGCGGCAGCCGACCCCCATCTCTACGCAGTGGACGCGGCAACCGGCAAACCGCTATGGCAGATCGACACCGGCGACTGGCTGGCTGCCGGGCCGGTCATCGTCGATGGGAGGATGGTCTTGCTGGGACAGGATGGGACGGTGATGGCTTTCGAGGTGGAAGGTTGAAGGTTGAAGGTGGAAGGTTGAAGGTGAAAGGTTGGAGGGCCAAAGTTGCGTGCTCCTTCTACCTGAAACCTGGAACTTTCAACCGCTGGAACTTTCAACCGCTAGAACTTTCAACCGAAGGCCGAGAAGGGTTTGACGCGGATCGCGCTGCTTGCCACCGGGCAGGCATTTTCGCAGCGACCACAGCCGGTGCAGCGTTGCGGGTCGACGATGATGCGCCCGTTGTACACTTGCGCCGCTTCGACCAGGCACGCCTCTACGCAGACGAGGCACTTGACCTGCTGATCCCAGGCCAGGCACAGCGGGTGATCCACCACGGCGCGGCCGATCTTCACTTGCTCCGGCGCAATCGGCTGGATGGCGCCCACGGGACACACCTGGGCGCACAAGCCGGGACAACTCGGGTTGCGCGTGCATGCACCGGTCAGCGGCACCAGTTGAGGCGTGCCCACCGCCGCCAGCCCGGCCTCGAACGTCGTCGGCTTCAATCCCCCGGTGGGACAGACCCGCACGCACTCCTGACAGAGGATGCACGTCCGCACGAATGCCTCTTCGTGCAGCGCGCCCGGCGGTCGGAGCACCCCGCCGCGACGATCGCGCTCGACCACCGGCACCAACGCGAGACCCGCCGCGCCGGCCGCCAGGCCCCCGAACAACTCGCGCCGCGTCAGCGGGCCCCCGAACTTCCCGGACTTCGGCTGATAGCTGCCCTGGAACCGGGGCTTACTGGCCAGGGCATCGGGAGATTGGGAGAGCGGGAGAACGGGAGAGCGGGGGTTATCGGATTGCTGATTTGCCAACTTGCTGACTTGTGGGTTCCGCTGCCACCGCTTCCCCGCCAGCGTCCCAAACGCAAACGAAATCCCCGTGTTCGGGCAGGCGCTCTCGCATTCCAGGCAAAAAGTGCAGTCGGAGTAGTCTGTGTCGTGCGGCTCCTTGCGCGGGATCGCGTTCATGACACAGGCGCGCCGGCAGTCGCCGCAGAAACTGCACGCACTGCTCACCTGTCGATTGAGCAAGCTGAACCGTGAGAAGAGGCTGAGCAGCGCGCCCAGTGGACATAGGTTGCGACACCAGAAGCGCGGCTGCCAAAGTTCGAGCAACAGGATGGCCACAAACAGCAGCGAGATCACTGACAGAAAGATGCGCTGTGGGGGCTGCTGGAGCGCGAAGAAGTTGCTGGCCAGCGCCGTCATCGCGCGTTGGAAGATAACCAACGGGTCGAGCAGGCCAAGCGCCTGCAGCGAGAAAAGGCCGGCGAGCGCCACTGCGATCAACAGATAGTAACGCAGATGGCTGTTGGCATTAGCGGGGAAGAGGCGCGTCGCGCGCGACGACTTACGCCGTTTCTGCCAGAATGCCAACGGTCGCACCAGATCAAGCACTGTGCCGATAGGACAGACCCAGCCGCAAAAAAACCGCCCGAGGATCAGTGTGAGCGCGATCAACAATAGCGGCGCACCGATCACCAGCCCGGTCCACTCTCGGCGGGCCAGGTGACCTGCCAACAGGAGGGGATCCCACGGCAGCAGCCAGGATGCGAAGTTCGGCGTGGCCCGGAAGGTGACGCGTTGGTAGATCACCAGAAGTAATGGGTAGAGGAAGAGCAGCAGGAAGCCGATCTGGACGGCGCGGCGGGCCAGCCGATCACCTGTGCGGCGGCGCTGGACGCTATCGATCGGAGGTCTCGCCGGCATGGCCCGCCTCCTCTGGTGCGTCGGATGCGCCTGTGTCCGGCCCATGCGGGGTTTCGCGATCCAATCGCTGCCGCACGACGATGCCCGCGCCGATGACCACTGCGGCGGCCGGGAGCAGCGCGCCGCTGAGGAATGACGCCGGATGCACGGCGCCGTTCGCCGGCGCGCCGCGGCCATCAATCTTGACCGCCGCCACTGCGCGCGTCGCCAGCGGCTCCGGCGTGGGCAGCGGTGTGTTCGTCGGCACGCGAGTCGGCGTCGGGGTCGGCCCCAGCGTGGGCGTGGTAGTGATAGTCGCGGTCGGCGCGTTGGTCGGTGACGCAGTCATCGTCGGGGTGGGCGTGGGGGTCGGTTGGCCCAGGTCGAAGATGCGCAGCCGGCCTGCCGCGGCAGCCTTTTCGACATCCAGCTCCCCAACCCCGGCCTCGGCCGCGAACTTGACGTGCGCCAGCTCCTGCGGCTTGACCGTGAAGTAGTTGATGCACCCGTAAGCGTCGATCAACACCGGATCGGTGCCGGCCGCGATCTGGTTGAAACGCTTGACGCGGCGGGGGTTGGTGAGCTCGTTGTCGTCGCCCCCCGCCTGCCGCGCCGCCCCCACGGGTAAGCGCACTCGGATCGCCTCCAGGATGTGGAGCTGCGCCTGCACCGCCGATTCGGTGTTCAGATCGGCGATCCCCTGCTCCAGATTCACATGCAGCGCGTTGGGCTGTTGCATGAAGCCCATCATGTGCTTGAGGCACATGGTGAATTTCGTGACCAGATGGCTCTTCGCCACGGCCATATTGATGCGCACATCAGCCTCAACAGCAGCCTTGAGGATCGGCATTTTGCGGAAATCGGCGACCTTTGCGTTGGGGAAGTCGACCGCGGTACACAATTGCGCCGGCGCCAGATAGCCTTCAGGGAAGAGCTTTTCCACCCTCAGCTCGTCCACGACCTTGCCCAGACCGCTGACCTGCAACGCCTCCGCGGTGGCCCACAGGGTGGAGCGATCCATCACGATGATCCGTTTTGCGCCCGCCTCCCGCACCAGCAGGATCAGCGCAGCCAACACGTCGGGCTCAGTGGAGGACGCGGTGCCGGGAGGATAGGCCCAGGTGGCGTTCGGCTTGATGGCGACGGTCTGACCGGGCTTGACGAAGCGACCGATGCCGCCGATGCCATCCAGCGCGGCCTTCAGGATATCGGCAGCCGAATCAGTGTTCCGGCCCTTGGCGACGGCAACCGCCGGCCAGGCATCGGCGCTCGCCGAGCGCGCCCAGGTCAAATATCGGCTGGCCTCGCAGGCCGCCGTGAGGCTCGCGGTACGTAGGAGGAATTCTCGTCGCGTGATCTTGCGCATGGGCAGCCCGGTGCTCGATTCGGAACAATGCTGGCGTGCGATGTATCTATGGTCACGCAAGTCGGCGCAAAATGCCATGATGTAAATCAGTTTAGCTGTTCTATCGCCGATCGGCGATGGGCCGCCCCTGACCGTTTCCTGCGGGGCGTCTTTGACAGCGGGTATTATCTGTGCTATTCTCGTCCCGGCAGCAGCACTCATAGCTTCGCCACGAGACATACACTGCGCCGCATGGTGATTGGTCCGAGCATCTCCGAGACGATTGAGCCTCAGACACGATTGCCGGTGTGAGACACTTTTTCAGGGTTGCGTGAGATGATTGATGGCGGCGCGGCTGCATTTTTGCAGCAGGCTCATCGCAATAATTGGCAGCAATATCTCTCCTCGCTTCATCCAGGAGCGCGCCACGGCTGGGATCTATGTGTCCTGACTGCCGGCGACGAGCGACAGGCAGGCATGTATCGCCGGCAATTGGACTGGCGGCGCGAGGCTGGGTTACTGCCTGCGCGCACGCAGTTCCTCGTCCTGCCGGATCCG
Organism: Anaerolineae bacterium; assembly: GCA_025454565.1. Taxonomy (GTDB): domain Bacteria; phylum Chloroflexota; class Anaerolineae; order CG2-30-64-16; family CG2-30-64-16; genus JALOOE01. The sequence goes on along the minus strand of JALOOE010000133.1, from coordinate 1,235 downwards.
GTCGGGCGGCGGATCGGCTCCGGGGGCGCGACGCTGCGGGCATTGCTACAGGTCGAAAGTTCGAAGTTGCAGGGGATTTCCGCCGATATCACACATGCCTTCGCCCTTCAACCTTCACCCTTCGACCAGATCCTCATCATCCATTCCGGCGGCGATTCCAGGCGGCTCCCTCACTGTTCTGCCACCGGCAAGCTGTTTGCGCGAGTACCGCGCGAGTTGCCGGACGGACGGACGTCCACGATCTTCGACGAGTTCCTCATCAGCTTGAGCGGATTGGAGGAGGGATCGCCGTCAGGTGTGTTGATCGCAGCGGGCGATGTGCTGTTGGTCTTCGATCATCTCCAGCTCCGCGGCGCTTTCCGCCGCAGCGGCGTGATCGGGGTCGCGGCGGAGGCTCCTGCCGAGCTGGGCACGCACCACAGCGTCTATGCCAGCGGCGGAGAGGGCGGCCGTGCGGTCTACGCCTATCTCCACAAGCCCACGCTCACCGAACTAGGCGCAGCGTCGGCCATTACGTCTGATGGCACGGTACAAATCGATACTGGACTGGTCTGGCTGGACGCGCCGACGGTTGGCAAGCTGGTGCAGGTTGCCGCAGAACTGTGGGGAGAAGGGGCAGAAGGTTCAAGGTTGAAAGTTGAAGGCGCTCCCTTCGACCTTCAACCTTCCAACCTTCCAACCTTCCAACCTTCAACCTTAAGCCTCTACGGCGATCTGCTCCTTCCACTGGCTGCCACTACCACCTTCGACAGCTATCTGTCAGACGTAAGCGATGGTCCAGCCACGCCGGAAGTGCAAGCCGCGCGGCGGATCATTTGGCAGCGCTTGCGCGGCACACCTTTTGCCGTCGAACGTCTCCAACCGGCCGCGTTCGCGCATTTCGGCGCCTCGCTGGAGTATTGGTGCATGGCGGCCGGCGACCCCGATCTGGCGCGGCTGTGCGGTTGGAGTCTGCCGGGTAGCGTCGAGGCTGGCCCGGTGTTGATCAACGCGATCATCGACTCACGGCCCACCTCCTCTCCGACGCAAGCCGAGGTCGCCCCCGCGCTGGTCATCGACAGCCACCTGGCCGGACCGCTGGCGACGCAGGGTGCGGCGATCATCGCCAACGTCGAGACCTCGCAGGCGCTGGCGCTCGGTCGAGATATCGTGTTGCACCAGTTGCCCGTCTCCCGCCTGTTCGTCGATGGGCAGACTGACGTGGCTCGGTCAGAGACCGGCCAGAGCGGCGAGGC
>JALOOE010000132.1 GCA_025454565.1 Anaerolineae bacterium | reverse complement strand
TCCGAGTGGACTTCGAGCAGACCATAGAGGCGCTCGACGATCTGCATCCCCGGGCGGACTCGGGTGGCTTTCAGCGCCACATCGGTGATGCGATTGATCTCGATGCCGGGGGAAATCTCGACCCAAAGCGATGCATCGCCGGGCAGCGGGAGGAAGCCCCTGGCGACGGTGCCCAGGAACGCAGCATGTTGGGGCTGCAAGCTATCGAGGAAGACATATGAGCGCAGGTCGACAGCCATCGTACTCCTTGAGGCTGGAAACGAGATGCTGGAGGCTTGACGCTGGATGCTTCTCCTGACTGCCGGTTTCCAGCTTCAAGCCGCCAGTTACAGATGCCGCAGGCGCACCACCGGGTGGTTGCTGCTTTCGCTGATCTGCGAGACGCTGACGCCGGTGGCCTCAGCCAGCCGTTCGGGGGTGTAGAAGTCGGTATCCTTCAGCCCCACAACCAGCGATTTTTCGTCAGCGGTCAGCCAGCGGCCCACCAGCGCGTCCTGAGGCGACGCCAGCAGCCGCTCGCGACACGCGGTGCAGAGCTGCGCATGGGCCAGCACGAAGATGAGCTCACGCTGAGACATCAGCGCTGCTCCGCCAGTTCAGCCACGATCTTGACGCCGGCGCTGGCGCCGATCCGATTGGCTCCGGCCCCGACCATGCTTCTGAAGTCGGCGCCGCTCCTGATGCCGCCGGCCGCCTTCACGCCGATGCCGGGCCCGACCACGCGGCGCATCAGCGTCACGTCGGCCGCAGTGGCGCCGCTCGGCCCGAAGCCGGTTGAGGTCTTGACGAAATCGGCGCCGGCATCCTTGGCTAATACACACGCGGCGACCTTCTCTTCATCGGTGAGATAGGCGGCCTCGATGATAACCTTGACGATGGCTTCAGCGGCGTGTGAGCTGCTCACGACCGCTGCGATGTCGGCCCGGACGGTGGCGAAATCCTGATCCTTGAGCGCGCCGATGTTGATCACCATATCGATCTCGCTCGCGCCGAGAGCGATGCAACGCTCCGCCTCGAAAGCCTTCGCCGCAGGCAGGTCGGCGCCAAGCGGGAAACCGACGACCGTGCACACGGCGACTGGGCTGCCCGCGAGAAGTTCGGCGCAGAGCGGCACCCACACCGGGTTGACGCATACTGCCGCAAACCTGTTCTCGCGCGCCTCGGCGCAGAGCTGGCGGATCTGCTCAGCGGTAGCCGTTGGCTTGAGCAGCGTGTGGTCGATCAGGCTGGCCGGGGCGGCAATCGCCGTCGGCGCCGGCACTGCGACGTTGCCCGGTTCAGCGAGCGCTTCCCGCACCGCATCGCGGATCAGCGCGGCCAGGGTGTCGTTGTCTGAGGTCACGGCATCATCCTATTGCGCTCAGTCTGCGGCGCTGAGATTGTTCAGATCATACTGCGGGACGACGGCCCACAACTGCGGCGGCCAGTATGAAAGGACCGCCTTGCCGATGATGTCGTTCTGGGGCAGCGGCCCCCAGACGCGCGAGTCGCTGGAATTGTTGCGGTTATCGCCCATCACGAATATCGTTTCAGGCGGCACCTTGAGCGGCCCATAGTTGCGGCCGCTGGGGTTGGGGCCGAACGGCTCAGGCATGAGCGCGCCATTGACATAAACCTGACCGTTTCTCACCTCAACGGTTTCGCCGGGTAGAGCGATCACGCGCTTGATGAAGTCGCGGCTCGTGTCGAGCGGATACTCGAACACGACGACGTCGCCCCGCTTCGGCTGATTGAGGCACCAGGTTTTGTTCAGCTTGATTCCGAGCGGAGGAACCTCGAGGTGCAGACCGGGACAGTAAGCGAAGCGGTTGACGATCAAGAACTGGCCGTTGTGGAAGTTGGGCTCCATGCTGATCCCGTCGATGCGGAAGTTCTGGATAACATTGCGGATCAGGAAGAAGAGCGCCAACGCCAGCAGGATCGTCTGCGCGAATTCCCAAAGGGCGGCCAGCGCGGAGCCTCCGGCGGCAGGTTTTGCTTCGCTGGCGATTTCATGCTCAAGCGCGTTTGTTGGTTCAGAGGACGGCTGATCAGGCAGCGTCGTCTCAAGATCGGTATCGGTCACGTGCCACTCGTATCTCAGTGCGATGGTTACGCTCGCATTATAGCACCGCGCGTCAGGAGAGGCAACTGCCGATCATCAGGTAACTGTCCAGCGAAATCTCGACTGGAGCGGTCTCATCGTTGAGAATGTCAGCTTGCGGCCGGTTTCATCGTTGGGAAGCCGCTTGCGTGGCGGCCAGAGCATCCCTCAGGCGGCCGCCATGAGCTGCGAGCGCTGTACGTGCCGCCTCGTCGCTCTCGATCTTCGACAGCAGCGCGAAGATCGCCAGCTTCGCCGAGCTGTAGCGCTCGATGGCGCAGCGCGCTTCATCTTGGCTCACGCCGGTCACTTCCCGCACGATGTTCGTGGCGCGCTGGACGAGCTTGGCATTCGACGCTTGCACATCGACCATCAGGTTGCTGTAGACCTTGCCCAGCCGGATCATGGCGGCGGTGGAAAGCATGTTCAGGACGAGCTTCTGCGCCGTGCCGCTCTTCAAGCGGGTGGAGCCGGTCACCACTTCCGGGCCGGAGCGCACGACGATGGGATAATCTGCGGCCTGCGCCATCGCTGAGTCCGGCGTGTTGACGACGCAGCCGACCATCGCGCCCATTTCTTTGGCATAGCGCATGGCGCCCAACGTGTATGGCGTGCGGCCGCTGGCCGCGATGCCGACGACGACGTCGCCGGCATTCAGATCGATCGCTTTGAGATCGCGCGCGCCGAGCTCGGCATCGTCCTCCGCGCCCTCGACGGCATGGCGCAAGGCGTGGTCGCCGCCGGCGATCAACCCGACCACCAGCCCCGGATCGACGCCGTAGGTCGGCGGGCATTCAGAGGCATCGAGCACGCCCAGCCGCCCGCTGGTTCCCGCGCCGATGTAGATCAGCCGCCCGCCGGCCAGGATCGCCTCGACAATCCGATCCACCAGCGCAGCGATCACCGGCAGACACGGCTGTATCGCTGCGGGCGCCAGCGCGTCCTGCCGGTTCATGGTCGTGACGATCTCCAGGCTGGACATCCGGTCGATATCCAGCGTGTCGGGGTTGCGCTGCTCTGTGGTGAGTGTGCTGAGATCCACTTCAGATCATCCTACACCCGGCAGCAACCGGATGTCATTCAGCGATATTTTGGCGGCTTGTTCACCGGCCGAGATGGCTTGGGCGGCCTGCTCGAAGCCAAACAATATGTCTATATCCTTGGGCACGTCGGGGCGGATCATCAGATCGGGCGGCGTTTCTTTCAGCCGGTATTCGGTGAGCGCAGACATCATGACCAGCACCACGTGCCATAGATTGCTGAATTGCGGCGGCAGGCCATGACTCTGGATCGGCTCGACGACCGGCGACTGACCGGGTTGATTGAGGCGAAAATTGGGCAGCACATCGACAGCGATCACGACATCGGCGCCGAGCTTCAAGGCGACATCGACCGGCACATTGTTCAGTATGCCGCCATCCATCAGCCGATAAGGCCCGATCTCGACCGGCGTGAACACGCCGGGGACAGACATTGTGGCGCGCACCGCCTCGACCACTTTGCCCTCGCTCAGGTCGACTTCACGCCCGCTAAGCATATCCACGCCGGTGACTGCGAACGGGATCCGCAGATCAGTGAATGTCAGGTCGGCGCCCAGCAGCGAGGTGAGCATCTCGGTGATGCGGCTGCCGCCGAGGAGTCCGGCCGCGCCAAGCCGCAAGTCGATCAATTTCACCAGCTCCAGGCGCGACCGGCTGATGCGCAGGACTTCGGCCTCGATGCGCTCCCCTGAAAAGCCCGCGGCGTAGAGTGCGCCGACGATGCCGCCCATGCTCGTCCCGGCGATGACATCGACGGTGATCTGCTCCCGGTCAAGCACCTTCAGCACGCCGATGTGCGCCAGTCCACGCGCCCCACCGCCTCCCAATGCCAGACCGAGTTTCTTGCGCCGGTTTTCGAGCGGCGGACTGACTTCATCCGACATGGCTTCCTCCGGGGACAAGGGGGCCGCATAGGAACACGGAGACAGCGCGAAGCCTCCCTGTGGGATAGAGAACACGGAGACCTTTTGGGGTTCTCTGTGTCCTCCGTGTCTCCGTGTTTGCTTCGTCCTACGCGCGCTTGGCGAGCTCGCGTTTCTCGTACGACCGTATTTCGGACATGTAGGCGTTGCCGACCGGCACTTCCTGGCGCAGGCAATGATAATCCCACACTGCGCCCCACGGCAGGCCCTTGGTCTCTTCCAGCAAGGCCAGCCGGCCTGTGAAGTCGCCCTCGACCTCCAGCGCGCGCAACTGGGCGATCGGTTCTAGCAGCGCCATCAGCAGGCCGCGCAACGCCGCGCGCGTGCCGATGGTCCAGGCCGCTACCCGGTTGATGCTGGCGTCGAAGAAATCGAGTCCGATGTGCACACGGTTGATGTAATCGCCGCGGACGACCTCCTGTGTGATCGCCTGGAGGTCATCGGAGAGGATCACCACATGATCGCTGTCCCAACGCACGCCCCGGCTGACATGCAGCAGGATTTCGTCCAGGTAGAGCAGGACGGACGAGATCTTGTCTGAGATCGTTTCAGTGGGGTGGAAGTGGCCCGAATCGAGGCAAAGGAGCACCTGGTTCGCCACGGCGTAGCTCAGGTAGAATTCGTGCGAGCCGACGGTGTAGCTCTCGGCGCCCAGGCCGAACAGCTTGCCCTCCACGGCATCGAGGTTGTATTTCGGGTTGATCTTCTCGGCGAGGATCGCGTCGAGCGACTCCTTGAGCAGTGCTCGCGGGGTCTTGCGATCCACAGGGGTATCCTTATAGCCATCCGGGATCCAGATATTGGTGACGCACGGCGTGCCGAGCGTCTTCCCGAAGTACTCGCCGATCTTTCGGCTGGCGATGCAGTGGTCGATCCAGAATTTGCGAACGCCCGCGTCATAGCTCGCCAGGGTCATGCCGCTGGCAGCCATCGGGTGCGAGAAGAGGGTGGGATTGAAGTCCAGCCCGTGCCCCTTCGCTTTCGCCCAGTCCGCCCAACCGGCGAAGTGCTCCGGCTGCACGGCGTCGCGCTCGATCTTGCGGTCGGCTTCCAGGTAGATGGCATGGAGGGCCAAGCGGTGCTTGCCCGGGATCAGGCTGTATGTCAGATCGAGATCGCGGCGCAGCTCATCGGCGGTGCGCGCTTTGCCGGGGTAATTGCCGGTTGCGGCGATGCCGCCCGTCAACTCGCCGCCCGGTGCTTCGAACCCGCCGACATCGTCGCCCTGCCAGCAGTGCAGGCTGATTGCGATACCGGACAGAGCTGCGAGCGCCGCATCCGTGTTCACGCCTAGCTGCGCATACCGTTCGCGGGCGCTGCTGTAGGCGTCGTTGATCTGCTTTTCGGTGGGGTGGTTCGCCATCTTTATCTCCATATTTTGAGGGGCTACGCCGATCACAAGGCGCGCTGATATTGTATCGGATTGTACGCCGAAACGGGCGAGCGTCAAAATGGCGACTTGGATAGACTTGTGCGGCGCGGCTGCTTACGGCGCTGGCGCTTTGAGGAACTTGGAGATGTACTGGATTCCTTCGACAAAAGCCGGCTGCCAGACTTCCCAGCAGTGCGTGCCCTGCATGATGCGCAGCTCGGCCGACACGTTCTCGGTGCGAACCAGGCGGCTGTAGAGATGATGTGACTCCAGATCCATATCGTGTTCGACATCCTCTGGGCGGCCATAATGATGCTCGTCGTCGCCTGCGGCGATAAACATCGCGAGTGGCAGTTTGGAGGGCCGGACCACCCGTGGCAGCAACTCAAGATAATTCTGCGACTGGTAGGTTGCTTCATCGAACAGGGTGGAGCCTTTGCCGAACGCGCCCAGGGCTCGCATCCCCGATTCTGCCGGTGGCAAGGGGATGTAGACGGCAGGACTCAGGACGATTGATGCACGATAGAGGTCGGGATGGGCGAGGGCGTAGCGCATTGCTCCCCAACCGCCCATCGAGTAGCCGCCGACCGCACGACCTTCGCGCGTCGGGATGGTGCGGTAGGTGGCATCGATATGGGCAATCGCATCGCGCGTGAAGGCGGTCTCCACTTTTTGGCCGGCCGGCACCGTCTCGCTGCCGGCGTAGGCCGAATCGACATAATAGCTGGCCCCTTTGCTATACGGCGCATCGGGTAGCACGGCGATCATCGGTGGAATCTTCCCCTCGGCGATCAGCCTGTCAAGATCGGACTTGACGTATAGCCAGTCGCTCATGCGGCCGCTCTTGCCGTGCAGCAGATAGATCACCGGGTAGCGCAGGCCACTGGTAGCGTAGTTGTGGGGTAGATAGACGACGTAATGCACATCCGAGTCGAGGGCGACCGAGCGGAAGTGCCCCTCTTGCACAGTGCCGGCAGGCAAAGATGCACCCGGCGTAGGCGTGGGCATGGCTGTTGGAGCGGCAGCGCGCGGCGGCACGGCAGTCTGCGCCGTAGCCGAGGTTCGAGCAACCACAGTCGGCAGCGGCGTCGCAGTGCTGATGGCGCCGGTTCGCCCCATGTGGCTCTGGTCGAGCGCGCAGCCGCCGAGCGTCAGCGCGAATACGAGCAGCGCTGCGACCCACACCGATCGTGAACCTACGCTTCGTTTCTCTGCCACGGGTCAG
>JALOOE010000131.1 GCA_025454565.1 Anaerolineae bacterium | reverse complement strand
GTACCGGCACCTTCGGCAACGCCGTACTGCGCCGTCTCCTCCAGACCGACATTGCCGAGATTCGTATCTTCTCCCGAGACGAGAAGAAACAGCACGACATGCGGCTGGCGGACGGCAATAACCGCAAGCTGCAGTTCGCTGTCGGCCATGTGCGCCGGGCGGAGAGCCCGCTGGATGTCATGGTCGGTGCTGTTCTGTGCTGGCCGCCCGGCCGCATAAACCTGAGGCGACGATGATGCACCTGATCGGCCATCCGGCGACGCCCCGGCAAGTCCAGGAAATGTTGGAGATCTACCCCTTCCTGATCAAGATCGTGGTGGATATCCGTCGGCACACCCTGGCGGGCGGCGGCGGATGTATGCGGACTGTGAAGCGGTGTTGCTCGAGCACGGCAAGCGAGCAAGATGACCTGTGGGGGCGAACTGGTATCCGGCCGAGCAGCAGATCGAGTTCGAGTCGTTGATCAAGGCTTTGTGTTTCACGCCACTCTGGAGGAAACTCGTGACAAGGTTGCCGCCATCACACAGGATCTACTGGGAGGCATCCAGTGAGAAATCGCTAGCGTATGCGGGAGCGTTACCTCAGGGATGCATTGCCTCTGAGGCTGAACGGTCTCGCGGCTGATTTGGGGCGGATCGCTTCGTCGGCGCGGCGCGCCACGGGCGCTGAGGCAGTCGCAGCGCTGCTGGAAGAGAGCCAACACCTGATCGAATGGACGGCGGCGGAAACACCGGCCGAGGTGGCTGAAGAGTTAGTCAATATGCAGGTGCTGTTGGCGCTTTGGCGCCGGGCCTGGCCCGAAGCACAAAGTAGCCCCCTCCAACGCAGCCTGCTGGCTGTCCAGGCGAAGCAATGGGCTGACCAGGTTATGCTTCATGCGGAAAGCGTAGATCGTTGATGGAGATCAGGAGCCAAAGGACAGAGGCAAAGTCAGATACGAAGGTGTTCACTGATAGGATCTTGCTCATCACCGGCGGCACCGGCACCTTCGGCAACGCCGTACTGCGCCGTTTCCTCCAGACCGATATTGCCGAGATCCGTATCTTCTCCCGCGACGAGAAGAAGCAGCACGACATGCGGCTGGCGTACGGCAACAACCACAAGCTGAAGTTCACTATCGGTGACGTCCGGCGGCCGGAGAGCCTGCTGGACGCGATGTCGCGCGTCGACTACGTCTTCCATGCGGCCGCGCTGAAGCAGGTGCCGTCGTGCGAGTTTTACCCGATGGAGGCGCTGCTGACCAACTCGGTGGGCACGGAAAACGTCATGAACGCGGCCGTAGCGGCCGGCGTCAAAAGCGTGGTGGTGCTCAGCACAGACAAGGCCGCGTATCCCATCAATGCGATGGGGATCTCCAAGGCGATGATGGAGAAGCTGGCCGTGGCCAAGTCGCGCGTGGCCGCAGACCGGGGTTGCACCATCGGCATCACCCGCTACGGCAACGTGATGGCCTCGCGCGGATCGGTCATTCCACTGTTCATCGAGCAGATCAAAGCCGGCGCGCCATTGACCCTGACCGATCCGGCCATGACCCGCTTCATGATGAGCATCGACGACGCCGTGGACCTGGTGCTCTACGCATTCAGCAATGCTCAGCCGGGCGATCTCTTCGTGCAGAAGGCGCCCGCGGCCACCATCGAGACGCTGGCGCTGGCCCTGCGGCAGATCTTCAGCGCCCTCAATCCCATCAAAATCATCGGCACGCGGCATGGCGAGAAGCAGTACGAGACGCTGTTGACACGCGAAGAGATGCTCAGGGCCATCGATCACGGCGATTATTACCGCATCCCGGCTGACACGCGCGACCTGAATTACGACGCCTACTTCACCGAGGGCATCGAACCGCTATCGCAGCAGGAGGACTACAACTCGCACAACACGCGGCGTTTGACGGTGGACGAGATGGCGGAAATGTTGCGCGAACTGGAATATATCAGGGGGCAGGGGGCAGGGCGCAGGAGTCAGCGGCTCGATATCGAAAGCGAAAACCAGGCGCTCACCGGTTGACTGCCTGGACAAGCGACAGGAACCGCCGAGATGCAAAGTGCGCCAAAGTCACGGTATTCTTCGTGCGCTTGGCCCTTTGGTGGTTCCATGCTAAAATATGTACTGATTTTACATTTTGCACAGATGGGACGATATGGAGGGCGTTATGGAGGCAGTGAATGTGGTGGATGCACGCCGGAACTTCTCGGAGTTGGTAACGCGTGTGGCATACGGCGGCAGCCGGGTGATCGTCGAGCGGCACGGGCGCTCCCTGGCCGCGTTGATCAGTGCGCAAGATCTGGCGAAATTTGAGGCCTGGGAACGCGAGCGTGACACGGCACAGGCCAGGCAGACAGCAGCAGTGGCCCTGGCCCGCGCTTCACGCGCGGCCATTCTTGCGGAGCGCGGGGGCGCGTTGTTGCCCGACTCAGCCGAGATAATCCAGGTTGTCCGCGAGGAGCGCGCTGATGAGCTCAGCGGTCTGCGTTGACGCCAGCTTCATGGTGAAGCTGGTCCTGCCGGAGGCTGACAGCGAGCGAGCCGAGACGCTCTGGACCGGCTGGCATGCGTCGGAGGTGACGGTGTACGCTCCGGCGCTGATGCCATTCGAGGTCACCTCAGCCATCCGCAAGCACGTGCAGCGAGGCCTCGTTACGGCTGAGCACGGCGCGAGCGCGGTGGAGGCGTTCAGTGCGCTTGGCCATGGTATTGTCCTGGCGCCGGCCGAAGACCTCCACGCGCGCGCCTGGGCCCTTGCCGCACACTATCAACGGCCCAATTTGTACGACGCCTACTACGTAGCCCTGGCTGAGAGCCTGGGTTGCCCGCTATGGAGCGCCGACGACCATCTGCGCCGGGTGATGCCCGACCACACCGCTCGCATCGCTCCGCTGAGCCCCTGACGCGGAAAGCCCCTTCATGAACATACTCGTGACCGGATCGAATGGCTTCATCGGCAGGAACCTGATTGCATGGCTGGAGCGATTGCCTGACGTGAGCGTGCTGAGTTTCGACCAGGATAACACGTCTCAGGAGTTGGCGGATGCATTGGCGGGAGCCGATCTGGTGTATCACCTGGCGGGAGTCAACCGGCCGCAGTCGGAGGACGAGTTTCGCACGGGCAACGTCGATCTGACGGCTCAATTATGCAACCGGCTACTGGCGCTGGGCCGGGCGACCCCGATCGTGCTCTCTTCTTCCATCCAGGCCGAACTGGATAACCCCTACGGCGTCAGCAAGCGCCAGGCCGAAGCGGTAGTCACAGACTATGCGACCCGCAGCGGCGCGCGAGTTGTGATCTACCGGCTGAAAAACGTCTTCGGGAAGTGGTGCCGTCCCAACTACAACTCGGTCGTGGCTACCTTCTGCCACAGTATTGCCCACGATCAGCCGATCACGATCTCGGACCCGGCGCGGGAGCTGGCGCTGGTGCATGTGGATGATGTGGTCGAGGCGTTCATTGCAGACATCAGGGATCAGGGATCAGGGATCAGGAGGCAGGAGTCTGAGATCAGCTATCGAGAGGTGGCGCCAAGCTACACGATCACGTCGGGCCGGTTGGCGGAGTTGATCCGGTCATTCCGTGAGATGCGGCAGAGTTTACTGGCGCCTGACCTGGCCGATGACTTCACGCGCAAGCTGTACGGCGCCTACCTGTCGTACCTGGAACCTGATGACTTCGCTTACGATCTTCAGAAACGGTGCGACGCGCGCGGGTGCCTGGCCGAGTTCGTCAAATCCGGGGCTTTCGGGCAGATATTTGTCTCACGGACCAAACCTGGCATCACCCGCGGCAACCACTACCATCACACCAAGACCGAAAAGTTTCTCGTGGTGGCGGGGGAAGCGATCATCCGCTTCCGGCACATTCGGGGCGAAGAGGTGATCGAATATCGAGTGCGCGGTGAGGACTTCCGGGTGGTGGATATCCCCACGGGTTTCACGCACTCGATTGAAAACGTTGGCGCCGGCGAGCTCGTAACCCTGTTCTGGGCCAGCGAAATCTTCGATTCGGCACGACCCGACACATTTTACGAGGAAATCTGACGCATGAAAGTCGCCACGATTGTCGGCACGCGACCGGAGATCATTCGCCTATCCCGAGTGATGGCCGCTCTGGATCGATACGTGAAGCATGTACTGATCCACACCGGGCAGAATTACGACTATGAACTCAACCAGATCTTCTTCGAGGACCTGGAAATCCGCAAACCCGACCACTTCCTGGACGCCGCCGGAAAGACCGCAGCGGAAACCATCGGGCTGGTGATCGCCCGGGCGGATGCCATCTTGCGTGAGATCCGGCCCGACGCCGTCCTCGTACTTGGCGATACTAACAGTTGCCTGGCGGCCATCTCGGCCAAGCGCCAGAAGATCCCGGTGTTTCATATGGAGGCCGGCAACCGCTGCTTCGATCAGCGCGTGCCCGAGGAGATCAACCGCAAGATCGTCGATCATATCAGCGACATCAACCTGCCCTATTCGCAGATCTCCAGCGAGTATTTGTTGCGCGAAGGACTGCCGCCTGACCGGACCATCGTTACCGGCAGCCCCATGTACGAGGTGCTGCACCACTACCTGCCCAAGATCCATGCCTCGGATGTGCTCGGCCGGCTTGGCCTGGAGCCGGGGGCCTACTACGTGGTCAGCGCTCACCGCGAGGAGAATGTCGACTCGCCGCCGCAGTTCGCCGGCCTGGTCGACGTGCTGCTTCACCTGGCCCAGACCGGCCGGCGCGTGATCATGACCACTCACCCCCGCACCCGCAAGCGCATCGAGGCCGCAGGGATAGCGTTGCCGCCGCAGATCGAGCTGTTGAAGCCGTTCGGCTTCAGCGACTACATCAAGCTCCAGATGAACGCCCGCGCAGTGCTTTCCGACAGCGGCACCATCACCGAGGAGTCTTCCATCCTCAACTTTCCCGCGCTCAATATCCGCCAGGCGCACGAGCGTCCTGAGGGCATGGAGGAGGCCGCGGTCATGATGGTGGGGTTAACCTGGCCGCGGGTGAGCGAGGGGCTCGCAGTGCTGGAGAGCCAGCCGCGCGGCGACGAGCGCCTCCTGCACGTCGTGCAAGATTACGCCATCCCCAACGTCTCTGAAAAGGTTGTCCGCATCATCCTTAGCTACACGGATTACGTCAATCGTGTGGTATGGCAGAAGAACCTTGCGTAGGTACAGAGCAGCTAGGCGATTTTGAAAATCCTAATCCTGACCCAATGGTACCCGCCTGAACCGGCGCTCCTGCTGCAGGAGTTGGCGCAGACGCTTCTGGCCCGGGGCCACGACGTGACCGTCCTCACGGGCTTCCCGAATTATCCGTCTGGTATGCTCTATCCCGGCTACCATATCCGCCTGCACCAGCACGAGGTATTGGCCGGCGTGCCAGTGGAACGGGTGCCACTCTATCCGGAGCACAGCCGCTCAACTGTAGGCCGGGTGTTCAACTACGTCTCGTTTGCACTGTCCAGCGCGGTGTTGGGGCCATTTCTGGTGAAACGGCCAGATGTGATCTTCGTCTACCATCCGCCGCTGACCATTGGGCTGTCGGCTATTCTGCTCGGTGGGCTCTGGCGTGTGCCCTTCGTTTATCAGATTCAGGACATGTGGCCGGAGACGTTGCGTGCAACTGGTGTGCTACGCAATAAACGCCTGTTGGATTGGGTTAGCAGTTTCGCCCAATTTGTATATTCGAGAGCCAGCAGAATTCTCGTAATCTCACCAGGATTTCGCAGGAATTTGTTGAGCAAAGGTGTGTCAGCAGAGAAGGTCGACGTTGTCTCGAATTGGGTGGAGTTCGAAGATGGCTCTCTTGCCCAATTCGACTCTGGATTGGCAACAGACCTTGGACTGTTAGGACGATTCAACATCATGTTCGCTGGGAATATGGGAGAGGCTCAGGGACTTGAGACAGTGGTCGAGGCTGCAGGCCTGCTCCAAGATCTGCCGGAGATACAGTTTGTTCTCGTCGGTGATGGAGTTGCATTGTCTCGTCTGAAACTGGCTGTCCAAGATAGAAACTTGCCAAACGTGCGTTTCTTAGGACGCTATCCACAACAGATGATGCCGAGCCTGTACTCCCTGACCGATGTATTGCTTGTGCACCTCAAGAAGGAGCCACTTTTCGAGATTACGATCCCACATAAAGTTCTCACGTATCTTGGTGCTGGTAGGCCAATTCTCGCGGCAGTAGCCGGTGATGCAGCATCGCTCGTGATAGAGGCAGGAGCGGGTCTGGTCTGCCCGCCAGAAAATCCACAAGCCCTATGTGAGGCAGTTCGGCGTCTGTACTTAATGCCGCTTGAGGAACGCCGAACGTTGGGAAAGCACGGCCTCCAAGCTGCACACACTCGCTTCAGCCGCAACGAGCTGGTCGGCCAAATAGAAGCTGTACTCCAAGCAGCGGCGCGTCGGCCGTAGGATTTGGCATGTACAAAAAGGGGGGCAAACGCGCCCTCGATCTAGTTCTAGTCAGTCTAGCGTTAGTGATTGCAGCGCCTGTTCTTGGTATAGTCGGCGTATTGGTGCGTGCCAAGTTGGGATCACCTGTGCTTTTCCGTCAACAGCGTCCAGGATTATATGGCCGTCCGTTTACCATCTATAAGTTTCGCACGATGTCGGATGACCGAGATGCGCAGGGCAATCTCCTACCAGATACAGATCGGCTGCCATCATTTGGCAAACACCTCCGCAATACCAGCCTGGACGAATTGCCTGAGCTATGGAACGTATTCCGAGGCGAGATGAGCCTCGTGGGTCCTCGACCGCTGTTAATGCGATATACACCCTATTTCAGTGATGAAGAGCGACAACGCTTTTCGGTGCGGCCGGGCATTACAGGTCTGGCTCAGGTATCGGGCAGAAATGATCTGAATTGGGATGCCCGGCTTGCGGCTGATGTACGCTATGTGCAGCAGTATTCTTTGAGACTAGACCTGAGAATTCTGTTTACCACTCTGTGGCGGGTGCTTGGCCGGGAGGGTTTGCAGGTAGATCCAGGTTCTGTCATGCTGGATCTTGACGCGGAACGACGCATACGCCCTAACTAGAGCCATTCGGATGAATCAGAAAGGATTGGTCAACTATAGTGCCCATGCTGGCACTGGTTCCTATCACCTTCGAATTGCCCGTCCAG
>JALOOE010000725.1 GCA_025454565.1 Anaerolineae bacterium | reverse complement strand
CGTGCGCGGCCTGCGCCGTGAGTTGGAAAGCCTCCGCCAGGACGAGCGCGAGCGCGCCCGCCGCATCGACCTGCTGACGTATCAGGTGCAGGAAATCGGAGCTGCCAGGCTCCAGGACGGCGAGCCCGCGGAGCTCGACGCCGAACGCCGCCGCCTGGCCAATGCCGAACAGTTGGCGCAGTTCAGCGCGGAGGCGCTGCAACTGCTGCAGGAGAGCGACGGCGAGCGCCTGGCCGTGCTCGACGCCATCGGCAGCATCGAGCAGGCGTTGAGCCGCCTGGCCCGCATCGATCCGGGCGTCACGCCCCTGGCCGAACAGTTGGAGCAGGCGGGCGCGCTCCTCGATGATCTGGCCCGCGAGCTGGGCCGCTACGGCGAAGAGGTCGAATTCAATCCGCGGCGGCTGGCGCAGGTGGAGGAGCGGCTGCACCTGCTCCACACGCTGCAACGCAAATACGGCGACACGATCGCCGAGGTGTTGGCCTACGGCGCGCGCGCGGCCGCGGAGTTGGAAACGATCTCCCACGCCGGCGAACGGATCGAAACCCTGGAGGTCGAGGAGGCCGACCTGCTCGCGCAACTCGGCCGGCTGGGCGCGGCATTGTCCGCGATGCGGCGTGAGGCCGCCGAACGCCTCGGCCGCGCCATCGAGACCGAGCTGGCCGATCTCCAGATGGCGCGCGCGCGTTTCGGCGTGCAGATCGCCTGGGCGACCGATCAAAGCGGCGCGGTCGTGGACGCGGCAGCCGCGGCCGCGGCCGGCGAAGCGCCCGGCCGCTACGCATTCGACGGCCACGGGCTGGACGCGGTCGCGTTCCTCGTGTCAGCTAACCCCGGCGAACCGCTGCGGCCGCTCGCGAAGGTGGCATCGGGCGGCGAAACCTCGCGGCTGATCTCGGCCGCGCCGACGAGACGCCGACGCTGATCTTCGACGAGATCGACCAGGGGATCGGCGGCCGCGTGGGTGCGACGGTGGGGCGCAAGCTGTGGGGGCTGACGACCGACGAAAGACGAACGACCAATGGCGAAAACCCTTCGTCCTTCGTCCTTCGTCCTTCGTCGCATCAGGTTCTCTGCATCACCCACCTCCCGCAACTCGCCGCCTACGGCGACGTCCACTATCACGTCACCAAACACGCCGCCGGAGAGCGCACAGTGACCCAGGTGGAGCATCTGACCGGCGACGAGCGGGTGGCCGAGCTGGCGCGCATGTTGGGCGTTGATACCGATGCCGGTCGGGCGAGCGTCCTGGAGATGATGCAGGACGTAGAGACGGCGAAGAGTTCTTCCAAATGACCGCTCTGACCGGTCTCCGACCGAGCCAGGGCAGGTCGGAGACCGGCCCTGAACTCCTTCGAATAAGCTGCAAAAAGAGGAACGACCATGACAGAGATGATCGGGCCGCGACTGAGCGACGCGGACTTTTTCCACAGCATAGACACCACACGCCCCGGTCTGGAAGGCATCCCGGAAGCGGTCGCGCACGGCGATTTCGCCACCGCCCACCGGCTTTTCGCGGCTGAGGTGCGGCGCACGTTGGAGCCGGAGCGCTTTTTCCGCATCCAGCGCGAGTTTCGCGGCGCACACTTCATGAAAGAGGGCGAGACGGCCGAACAGGCCGGCGAGCGTATCCTGGCGGGCGAGCTGATCTCGTGCAGCACGCCGCACCAGTTCGTGGGGGAGGTGGATTGGTTCATCAACCCCACCTTCAACCAATACAAGGAATGGACCTGGCAGCTCAGCCGCCACTCCGAATGGGGCATCCTGGCCGAGCGCTATCGCGCGACCGGCGACGAGCGCTTCGCCGCAGCGTTCGTCCGCTATTTCGAGAGCTGGGTGCACCAGGCGCTCGTGCCCGAGAACGCCGACGGCGGCGCAACCCTCTGCTGGCGCACCATCGAGGCGGGCATCCGCATGGGCGGCGTGTGGCAGTGGGCGCTGCACAGCTTCTACCGGTCGCCGCATTTCACCGACGACGTGCTCGTCGACTGGTACAAATCGGTGTGGGAGCACGGCTGGCGGCTGCGCAACTTCCACCGCACCGGCAACTGGCTGATCATGGAGATGAACGGCCTGGCGCAGATCGGCATCCTCTACCCGCAGTTCCTCGACGCCCCGGCCTGGAAAGCATACGCCTTCGACCGCATGGTCGAGGAGCTGGATGCGCAGATCTATCCCGACGGCTGGCAGGTCGAGCTATCCACCGGCTATCACCAGGTAGACATCAACAACTACCAGTGGTTGATCGACGTGTGCCACGCGTACGACGAGCCGATCCCGGCCGCGTTCCGCGCCAGCATGGAACGGATGCACGCCGTCAACGTGCTGATGATGATGCCCGACGGCCGCCTGCCCGATCTCAACGACGGCGGCTGGCACGACGTGGCGCGGCTGATGCGGAGCGCGGTCGACGACTATCCCGGCCGCGCCGATTTCCTGTGGGCGCAGACCAAGCGCGCGCGCGGCCGGCCACCTGCGGTAACATCGCACGCGTTCCCCTATGCCGGCTACTATGTGATGCGCAGCGGCTGGGAGCCGGATGCGATGTGGGCCGTGCTCGACGCCGGGCATTTCGGCTACGGGCACCAGCACGAGGACAAGCTGAGCCTGCTGCTGCACGCCTACGGCCGCCTGCTGCTCACCGAAGGCGGTAACTACGCCTACGATGCGTCGGAGATGCGGCGCTATGTCCTCTCGACGCGGGCGCACAACACGATCCGCGTCGATGGCGATGATCAGAACCGCCGGCTGGCCTACGACCGGGCGCGCTTCGATGTCGCGATCCCATCCGACGGCAGCCTGCGGATCACGC
>JALOOE010000130.1 GCA_025454565.1 Anaerolineae bacterium | reverse complement strand
AGCAATCCGACGAGCCCAAATAATCATTTTGAGGTGCATATGAAAAGAAACTATCTGCTGGTCATCTTGGCTGCGGCGCTGGTGCTGCTGCAGAGTTGCTCGAATCGTCCGAAGTCTTATGGGGAGTCCATCGACCTGAGCTTGGCCCTTTACAACTCGCAGCAATATCAGAAGAGCATCGAGGCGGCGCAGGAGGCGCTGAAACTGGAACCGAATTCCGCGGTCGCCTATAACAATATCTGCGCAGCGTATAACCAGTTGCAGCAGTGGGACAAGGCGATTCCGGCGTGCCAGAAAGCGCTCGCCATCGATCCGAACTCGGCTCTCGCAAGGAACAACTTGGCCGCGGCTCAAGCCGCGGGCATTAGCCTGATCGATGACCCGATCCCAACCAAGTCTTACGAGGAATACCTCAACGACAGCTTGGCTCTCTACAACGCGGGGGAGTACCAGAAGGTGGTTGCGGCGGCTCAGGCCGCGCTCCGACTGCAGCCCGACTCTGCGATCGCTTATAACAACATCTGCGCAGCGTACAACCAACTGACGCAGTGGGATCAGGCAATCACCGCATGCCAGAAGGCGCTGGCCATCGCTCCGAGCTTCGAGCTGGCAAAAAATAACCTAGGGGCTGCCCTCAAGGCGAAACGGCTCGAGTTGCCTGCCACGCCGGTTGCTTCCTCCCAATCTGCTGTGACGCCCAACGCGGGAGACCCGTGGGCAGCCGCCATCAACGAGAGCCTGACTTACTACCAGGCCGGCGACTACCAGAAGAGCCTCGAGGCTGCCCAAAAGGCGTTGGCGACCAAGCCCGACTCTGCGCTCGCCCATAACAATATCTGTGCGGCGTACAACCAATTGAAGCATTGGGATAGGGCGATCGAAGCCTGCCAGCGGGCGTTGACCATCGATCCGAACTTCGAGCTGGCGAAGAACAACCTCCGGGCTGCCCAAGAAAGGAAGTCGCAGTAGAGCGGGTGTACATACCACGACGGCGTTCCTGCCTTCGCGTTTGACACGTCTCGCGCCTGCGGCGTATACTGTGTGCCATGTGGCGGCTGGCGTCTGTCCGAGCCTCAGCCCTGACCGCCCATGTGCCAGTCCATTCGCTGCATCACGCGAGACTCGCCTATGAACTCTCCATGTGTCCGCCGCTCCGGTCTCCGCCGTGGGAACTGGGCAAGCAGCATGCCGCCACTTGAGACGCGCCGCCTCGTTGCTCTGGTCGTGCTTCTTGCGGCCCTGATCCGGGGGGGCGCGCCGTGGCTTCCGGCGCATGCGCAACAATCTCCCAATACCATCTATCTGCCATTGGTCGTGCGGCCGGCATCGACCGTGCACCCCTATGCGACTCGAGTTGTCGAATTGGTGAATCAGGCGCGGGCGAAGGAGGGCTGCGCGCCGCTGGCGATGAACGCGGCGCTGAATAACGCTGCGCTGCGGCACAGCGAGGATATGGCGCGCAACGATTTCTTCAGCCATACCGGCTCGGATGGTTCGTCACCGTGGGATCGCATGGAGCGCGAGGGCTATCAGTGGTCGCGAGCGGGTGAGAACATTGCAATAGGCTATGTGACGCCGGAAGATGTGATGGATGGTTGGATGAACAGCGCAGGACACCGCGCCAATATCCTGAATTGCAATTTTCGAGACATCGGGGTCGGTTACGCCTATCTGGCCAATGACAGCGGCCAGGTGAACTATCGCCATTATTGGACCCAGGACTTCGGTGCGCCGCGCTGAGAGGAGCGAAGTGCCATCCTTTTCGTCAGGTAGCGATCCGTGAGGGGCGTCGTTATGGCAGACGTCGGATGCGCAGTCTGCCTTTCTGGTAGATACAGTAGTTGCCTGCCAGTGCATCACGGTGGAGTGCAAATATCTGTTGTACGACCCTCTGTTTTTCCTCGCTGCCGGCGTCGTCCAGGCGCAACAGAAGGACCCCGGCATGCAGCTTGCCAGAGCGGACGATGAGCTCGCCGAAATCCTTATCCATCGTGACCACTAACCGCTGCTCGGCGGCCGCCAAAGCCAGAATCGCGACGTCAGCCATCCCGGGATCCAGGTCGCGTACCGCAAGGACATCGAAATCCTGAGTCGCCAGCCACCGCTCTACGAGCTTGCCCACTCCAACGTCAACCAATAGCCTCATGCAGCCGCCAGCATGTAAACTCGTTCCTCGCTCACGCGTTCAGCCGCATAGGTCAAGACCGCCCGGATGTCCGCTGGTTCCAATTCGGGATAATCATCTAGCAGGTCGGCCGCAGGGACGCCTGCTGCAAGCGCTGCGAGTATCTGCTCCACGCTGATGCGCAGTCCTCGCACAGTCGGCTTGCCCACGAGTACGTCGGGGTCTGCGGTGATTCGCTCAAGAAGCTGTTCACGGTTCAGCATCGGTCTATCCTTTCGCAGCTCACAGAACGCTGCGCGTGATCGTCATGTCGAAGCAGTCCGCCGTCAATATAGCAAAACCCCCGCCCCAGTGCAACCGGGTCGGGGGTCTCAGAGCGGGTAAGGGGACTCGAACCCCTGACATCAACCTTGGGAAGGTTGCGTTCTACCGCTGAACTATACCCGCATATGGATGCCATTATAGGCATCTCTGGCATGATGTCAAATGTCAGCCGGGCGCCAGCGCGGTCCACCAGGCCGGCGCGGCTCAGAAGCGGCGCAACTCCAGGCAGGCGGCGCTGCGGCCCGGCAGAGCGGCGACGGGCTGACCCGCCTTGCCGACCATGGCCAGCACATCGATATCTTGCCCCAGCTCCAGCTCCAACGTTGCCAGGGAGATGGCGACCTCTATGGCCTTCTCGCCGATGGTGGCACGCACCGGGCCGCTCGACAGCCAACCTCCCCGGCCGTCGGCGCGCGCCAGGAACGGCTCCGCTTGTCCCGGCAGGCGGCGGATCTCCCAGTCCAGGGCCATCGTCTGGGGCGCGTGTGGATCATCGGCGAGATGCACGCGCGGCCGCGCGCTGCACGATCCGTCCTGCGACCTGCCGAGATAGATCGCGGTCTCGTAATCATCCAGGCGGGCGCGCAGTTCCAGGCGCAGCGAGAGGGTCTGCGGGTCGTGCCCCACCAGCAGGCGCTCGATCACCCCATCGGCGCGCTGCATGGCGCCCGAGGATGCCGCCGCCGGGAGGACGGTTGCGGCGCCGGCCCACCGTTCTCCCGCGTATGGTGTGGCCGCGAGGACCGGGGCGAGGTAGCGCGTCGCCGGCTGTCCGGATGGCGTGAGGGGCGCGGCGCTGATCGGAACATCGAGCCATGCGGGCACGGGTCGATCCAGCGCCTCGAAGACGGCGGCCAGATCGTCGCGGAAGAGCCGGTCGAAGATGGGGTTCTGATCCGAGTTGTTGCGGTGCGAGTACCACCAGAACCAATCGCTGCCCTCAGCGGCGTAAAGCGCCTGCCAGGCGCGCGGTAATCCGGCATGGTGCGGCTGCTCGCGTTGGATCTGCGCCACGATTGCACGCGTCGCAATGAGCGCGTCCCACGCCCGGTTGTGCTCCGGGTCACCGATCCAGGTGGTGAGATCGCCGCTGATCCACGAGCCGGTCGCGAGCCGTGCCAACGTGGCGGCCGGCCGCGGGCCGAACTCGCGCAGATACTCGCCCACGGTGACGGCCTTCAGTTCGGCGCGGCGGCTCAGGCCAGCATAGAGCGCGTGCAAGAAGGGCGTGCCGTTGCGCTCGTAGTGCTCCCACGCGTTCTCGCCATCGAGGATGACGCTGACCAGATAGGGCGTGCCCGGATCATTCAGCCGGTTGCGGATCTCCAGCAAGCGGTAGATGAAGTCTTCGGCGGCCTGCTCCGGCGGGAAATTTTGGTAGAGGAATCCGATGCGGTCCGACAGCTCGTGATCCCGGAAGACGACATAGGGGCCGAGTTCGGAGTCGGCCAGCACGCGATAGGGGCGGTAAAGCGCGTGCGGGTTGATGACGAGGTTGCGGCCATCGCGGTCAAACGACCGGCCCAGGCTGCGGCCCAGGATCGCCTCGTCGGTCGCCAGCCACGTGAAGCCGGCGGCGGTCACCAGCGGCAGGATCTCCGGCGATACGGCCCCTTCGGAGGGCCAGAGCCCCTGCGGCGGCGCGCCGAACCAGGCGGTATGCGCTTCGACGGCCAGGCGCAACTGCGCGGCCGCATCTTCCGGCGCGATCAAGCGGCCGGCGGGCAGCGGCAGGCCAGGGCTGGGCCGTCGGGCCGACTCGGTGTCGGCGAGCAGCGGCAGGATCGGATGGTAGTACGGGCTGGTCGTGATCTCGAGTTGGCCGCGCTCCGCCAGGCGGCGATAGGCCGGCAGCACGGCGGACGCGATCTGCCGCTGTTTGGCGTGGATCAGGCGCAGGTCGGCCGTGCTGAAGCCGCGACCGCGCGCCCATAGGGCGCACAACTCACGATCGTGCGCCAACCAGTCGGGGTCGATCCAGACCATGTTGAACCAGCCGAGCAGGTCGCGATAGTCGGCGTCGCTGAAGGCGCGTGGCTCGGCCAACGCCTGCGGCCGCCGGTCGAGCAGCTCGGCATAGCGGCGATGCCGCCGGATAACCTTGTCCCAACTGATGCTGAACCCCAGGTTGAGGATCACCCGGCGCTCGGCGTCCGTCCAACTATCCGCTTCCGCGAGGCGGGCGAGCTGATCCAGCTCACGGCCCTCGGCCCAGGCGAGCATCTGCTCGACCAGCGACGGCACCATGTTGATCGTCGCGTGGGCGTCGGGATGATCGGCCAGCACATCGGCCATGTGCAGATAGTCCTTGGCCGCATGCAGCCGCAGCCAGGGCAAACTGATCTCCCCGGCGCGCAGGTCGCGGTAGAACGGCTGGTGCATGTGCCAGATGATGGCGACGTAGAGGGGATGAGTCATTGTGGATTGACGATTGCGGATTGCGGACTATAGTCCCCGAAGCGAAGCGGAGTGGGACTATAGTCCGCAATCCCAATTCCGCAATCAAGCGGTCCGCAGGTGCGGGAACAAGATGACCTCTCGGATCGACTGCTGGTCGGCGAAGAGCATCGTCAGCCGGTCGATGCCGGTGCCGAAGCCGCCGGTGGGCGGCATCCCGAAAGACAGTGAGTTCAGGAAATCCTCATCCAGCGGATGCACGTTTTCATCCGCTCCGGCGACGGCGTCGCGCAGCTCGACGAAGCGCGCGCGCTGGTCGATCGGGTCGTTCAGCTCGGTGAAGGCGTTGCCCATCTCCAGGCCGCCGATGAAATACTCAAACCGCTCGACGGTGGTCGGATCGTCAGCCTTCTTCTTCGCCAGCGGGCTGATCTCCACCGGGTAGTCGGTGATGAAGGTCGGCTGGATCAGCTTCGGCTCGACGTGTGTCCCGAAGAGCGAATCGATCAGCTTGCCGCGGCTCGATCCCGGCTCCGGGTGGTGGCCGATGGCGCGCATCGCCTCGGCCAGCGAGGCGGCGTCGGGGTGGGCCTGATAGTCGATGCCGGTGGCCTCACGGATGGCATCGCGCATGGTGATACGCCGCCAGGGCGGGGCCAGATCGATCGCGTTGCCGTTGTAGGTGATGGTCGTGCCGCGGCCCAATTCCTGGGCGACGGCGGCGAGCAACTCCTCAACGCGGCGCATCACGCCGTTGTAGTCGGTGTACGCCTCATACCATTCGAGCTGCGTGAACTCGGGATTGTGCTTGAAACTGATCCCTTCGTTGCGGAAATCGCGGCCGATCTCGTAGACGCGCTCGTAGCCGCCCACCAGCAGGCGCTTGAGATACAGTTCGAAGCTGATGCGCAGGAAGAGATCCTGGTCGAGCTGGTTGTGGTGGGTGACGAAGGGTCGCGCGGCCGCGCCGCCGTAGATCGGTTGGAGCACCGGCGTCTCGACTTCCAGGAAGCCGTTGTCGTCCAGGTAGCGGCGGATCGCCGTGACGATTCTGGCGCGCGTGATGAAGATCTGGCGCACGTCGGGATTGGCGAGGAGATCGACATAACGCTGGCGGTAGCGCGTCTCGATATCGCGCAAGCCATGCCACTTGTCGGGCAGGGGATTCAGCGTCTTGCTGATCAGCGCCAACTCGCGCACCTCGCAGCTCACCTCGCCCGTGCGCGTGGTGAACATCGTGCCGCGCACCATGACAAAGTCGCCGAGGTCGATCATCTTTTTGAAGAGCTCGTCGTAGAGGGCTTCGCCGACGACATCGCGCTTGACGTAAATCTGGATGCGGGCGCTGCCATCTTCGATGTGGGCGAACGATGCCTTGCCCATGATGCGCACCGTCATCAGGCGGCCCACCAACGCGACCTGCTGATCGGCCGCAAGCTTGCCGTCGGTATAGGCGGCGATGGCGGCCGCCGCCGTGTGGGTGCGCTCCCAGGGGAGGCGCCGCACGTAGGGATCGTTGCCGCTCGCTTGCAGTTCGGCCAGCTTCTGCCGGCGGACCAGTTGTTGCTCGTTGAGATCGATGTCGTCCACAGGACCCCTTTTGATTGACGATTGCGGATTATAGTCGCCAATCCGCAATTACCTCATGCAATGGTGATGATCTCGTATTCGATTGTCCCGCTCGGCGTCTGCACCTCGACCCGGTCTTTGACGCGACGCCCCATCAGCGCCCGGCCGGTCGGCGATTTGAGCGAGATGCGCCCGGCTTTCGGATCGACTTCGGTCGAGCCGACGATGGTGTAGGTCTCCTCGTCGCCATAGGTGACATCGCGAATGGTGACCTTGCAGCCGAGATCCACC
>JALOOE010000724.1 GCA_025454565.1 Anaerolineae bacterium | reverse complement strand
TCACCGAAAATGGCCTCTTCCACGAGACGCGCGCCGGCGCGTCGTTCGCCCATCGGCTGGTCGCCAACGGCGCGCCGGAAGACCTGGCGCTGGCCGAGACCGTGCTCGATATCGTGCTCGGCTGCCAGGAGCGTCGCGCGGGCGATCCGCACCACGGCAACTTCACGTGGATGCTGGAGGATGACCACATCGAAGACCTGAACGCCGTCGAGTTCAACCTCGAACACCTGATCCCGATGCTGCTGCGGTACGGCGACCGTATTTCCGCTGTGCTCCAGGCGCGGGTGCTGGCCGCGATCCGCTTGGGGCTGGACGAGATCCGCCGCCTGGATGTCTCGCTCGCATACACCAACATCTGCCTGCTCGATGTCCTGAACACCAGCCTGGGCGGCGAGCTGTTGGGAGATCGCCAGATCGCCGAGCGGGGCTATCGCAAGCTGGCAGCGTGGATGGCCTTCACCGACGCCCAGGGGATCGCGTTCGAGTGGAACAGCCCCACATACGGATCGGTGGACATCCGTGCGCTCAAGCTGCTGGCCGATCTGACGCGGGATGGCGAGACGCGCATCCGGGCGCGCACGGCCGCGGCGCGTATGGGTCTGAGCGCCGCGCTGCACATCCATGCGGGCACGGGCCGTTGGGCCGGGCCGCACGGCCGCGCCTATCACCCGTCAGTCGTCTGCGAGACGCCGGCGGAGACGGAGTTGGTGCGCGGGTGGATCGCCGATGGGACGCTGCCCGGCTGGCTCACGGACGCGCTCGATGCCGGCCCCGCCGCGTTCGAGATCAGCGAAACCGCGCACGCTGGCCGGGAGATGGGGATCACCACCTACCACAGCCCGTCGTTCGTCTTGGGGACGGCGTCGAAGGAGTATACCGGCCAGTCGGATGTGCTGATGGCGCACTATGCGAGGCCTGGCGCGGCGCGTCCCGGCGTGCTCTACACGCGCTATCTCACCAACGACAAGTGGCTCGGCGACTTCTACCACGCCACCGATCGTACTAAGTCGCGCAACCTGATCGAAGAGGGCCAGTTCTACGGCGTGCAGCGCGGGCCGCGAGCTATCGGCCTCTACACGCCCCCGCGCAGTCCCGGCGTGATCTCCAGCGCCAAGGCGTGCTTCATCTTCACGGAGCGACGGCTGGTGGACGAAATCTGGATCGGTGGGCGGCGGATCGATGCGCTGCCGGCTGAGGCCGCGCCCGGCGAGGTGATCGTCATCGGTAGCGGCAGCCCTTCGGCAAGCTCAGGGGGCGCGTGGCTCGCCGTTTTGCCTCTGGCGCGCACCGATCTCGGTCGCGACGCGCCGATCCGGCTGGTCGAGCGTGAAGGGGATCTGGTGCTCGAAATCTACAACTACCTCGGCCCCAAGAAGGCGTTCTGGGAGTTGGGCTGGCCCGGCCTCTTCTACAAGGGCCGGCCGCAGTGCGGCGTCTACCTGGAGCTTGCCGAACGCTCGGCCTATATCGACGGCGGCACGTTCGGCAAGGTCGTGGCGGGCGGCGAATTGCGTGACATGACGGCGCCGGCCTTCACCTACGCGGGCGAAGGGGAGCGGCCCTGGACGGTTGAATATCGTCGCGATGGGCAGACGCTCGGCATCGAGGTCGATCTGATGGAGTGGCGGCTCAAGCGGCGTTGGACCGAGCGCGGCGCGCCGGGTTGGCCGATGCTCGAATCGCCTGTCGCCCGCCAGAATGCGACCGGGCGGGTCGAGGTCGGTGACGCGGTGCTGGAGTGCGGACAGGGTCCCGCGCCGCTGCAGCTCACCCTGCCTGGCGGCCGCGTCGAGGTACCGGAAATGGGGCCCGGCACGGTTGTGTGGGATCGTGGGCGGGTGACGGTTGAGGCTGTTGGGTTGAAGGGCGAGCCTGTAATCAGCAATGCCAGGCAGATCGAATCGGCTTAATGACTATGACGCGACCAAACCTGCTCTTCATCTACACTGACGAACAAGCCTTCAACACCCTAGCTGCCTACGGCAACCGGGCGATCCAAATGCCCAACCTGAACCGGCTGGCCGACGAAAGCGTGGTCTTCGACGAGGCTTACGTGGTGCAGCCGGTGTGCACCCCCTCGCGCGCGGCGTTGCTGACCGGCCTATGGCCACATCAGAACGGCTGCACCGAGAACAACGTGTCGCTTTGGTCAGAGGTTCGTTGCCTTCCGGAGATGATCGCGGGCGGCGACTACGTGACTGCCCACCATGGCAAGTGGCACCTGGGCGATGAGATTTTTGCGCAGCACGGATTCGAGGAATTCGCCAGTATCGAGGACGAATACGGCCGCTATTATAGCGACGGACGCGATCAGGCGCAGCGCTCCAGTTACCATCAGTTCCTGATCGAGTCCGACTTCGTGCCACAGAACGGCGTCACGTTTGGCCGGGGCGAAGCGGCTCGCCTGCCGGAAGCGTTCGGCAAGCCGGCCTTTGTCGCACGCGAGGCTTCTCGCTTCATCCGGCAGAACCGTGACCGGCCCTTCATCCTCTATGCCAATTTTCTGGAGCCGCATATGCCCTTCTTCGGCCCGCGCGACGACCAGTACGATCCGGCTGAAGTGCCTCTGCCGCCCAATTTCGCCGACGCGCCGACTGCCGCGCAGCCGTTGAAGGCGCGCCTGATGCAGGCGTATTACCTTCGCCACGGTCACAGCGGGCTCTCCCTGCGTACCGAGGCGGAGTGGCGGCGGATGATCGCCAACTACTGGGGCCTGTGCAGCCTCGTGGATGCCCACGTCGGCACGATCCTGAATACGCTGGACGAATGCGGGCTGACTGACAAGACGATCGTTGTCTTCACCTCGGATCACGGCGACATGATGGGCAGCCATCGGCTGCTGGCGAAGTGCGTGATGTACCAGGAGGCGGTGCGCGTGCCGTTGCTCATCCGTCTGCCCGGTCAGCGCCGCGGCGCACGCGTCCACGGCCCGGTCAGCCAGATTGATGTCGTACCGACCCTGCTCGATCTTCTGGGCCAGCCGATCCCGGAGCAGTTGCCCGGCAAAAGCCTGTGCGCCCGCATGACGGAAGGCGCTGAAGCGCCCTCCGACAACGTCTTCATCATGTGGGGCGGGCCGAACAACGGCATCACCGACCGAATCGGCGAAGTGGTTATCCCGGACTGGATGGCTGATCGCACGCCGCGTGCCGAGATCGAAGCCGCCTTCCGGGATCCCGTGCGCACCGTAATTACGCCGGATGGCTGGAAGCTCAACTACAGCCCGCTCGGCGAGCACGAGCTCTACAACCTGCGTCAGGATCCCGGCGAGACGCTCAATCTGGCGGGGGAGGCCGGCGTCGCCGGCACGGTCAACCGGTTGACCGATGCGATTCGCGCCTGGCAGCAGACGGTTGCGGATCCGGTAGTGACTTGAGGATGCTGGCATGACGATCACCGTGGAATCAGATATCACCTTCGCCCATTCGCCCAGGCCCGATGGGGAACTTGAAGCGTTGCGGCTTGATCTGTACCTGCCGGAAGTCGATGCGCAGACCTGGCGCCCTGTGATCCTCTGGCTGCATGGCGGCGGTTTTCGACCCGGCAACGACAAGCGACAGTCGTATATCGTGCGCCTGGCGACCGAGTTCGCGGGCCGGGGCTATGTCGGCGTTGCGGTCGATTATCGCGTGCGCGCCGATCCGGGGCCGGATTGGACCGCAGCGGTGCGCGATGC
>JALOOE010000129.1 GCA_025454565.1 Anaerolineae bacterium | reverse complement strand
TGGGGCGGGCGCTCACGAGGTCAGCTAGAGGCATCTATAGCGCGTAGGCCAGTCGAAACGTGACGAACGAGTAGCCCTCGGTGGCGGCCAAATAGGCCTGGGCGTGCGAGGCATTGTTGCCCTGGCGCACCCATGGCGGATAGAAAACACTGCCCAAACGGCGCGTCGATGAGTTGCCCCCCAACTGCGGCAACTCATCGGTCTCCTGCGTCCACTCGCACAGATAGGTCGGCTTCATCCCACCGCGCAGCTCCGGGTGGAGCTGATGCGTGTGCGGCCACACCTCCGGATTGATGCCTTCCTGGGTGATCTCATCCGCCAACTCGTGCAGTTCGGCCATGGTCGGCAGGCGATAGCTGCGGCTGTGCTGCGCGGCGAACCACGCATGTCACGGGTGTAGTCGGGTTGTCACCGCGCGCGAGCGGTGCGGGCGTGGGCCGCCCGCTCGCCGCCAGATAGGCCTTGAACTCCTGGCGCGTGATCGGCCGAACTGCCAACGCGACGTTGACGCTGCGCGTGTGAAGGGTGATGGTGTCCATGATGGGTGAATGTGATGCGTGATGCGTGAAACGTCAAACGTGAGCACGTGAAACGAGATAGACGGTCTGCACGCAATCCGCAACACGTACTACGCCATACGCAATACGCAATACTCGTCACGTATCACATCGTCACATCCTGCGCAGCAACTCCTCCGCCTGCGCGCAACGGGCCAGCGTCCGTGCTCGTCCCAGCGCGATCATGCTGCCGAAAAGCGGTGGCGCGATGTTTTTCCCCGTGGTCGCCACGCGTAAAATGCCGAAAAGCTGTCCCACCTTGACGCCCAGTCGGTCGGCCAGGCCGCGCAACGGCACGTCCATCCCTTCTTCTGTGAACGGCAGCTCCGCCAGCAAACTGCCGGCGGCCTGGAGCGCAGCCAACGACAGTACCGGTGTCAGCCCCTTGGCTACCAGCATCTGCGGGTCGTAGCTGATCTCTTCCACGAACGCGAAGTCGATGAGCGCAGCGGCTTCATCCAGCGTCTTGAGGCGCTCCTGGATCAGTGGCACGAGCACCGGAAGCGCCGGATTATGCCACAACGACTCGATCGGTTGGGCCAACGACTCGGCCAGGAACGGCAGCAGACGTTCGGCCAGGTCTTCGGGGTCGAGACCGCGAATGTAGTGGCCGTTCATCCACTC
Organism: Anaerolineae bacterium; assembly: GCA_025454565.1. GTDB lineage: Bacteria > Chloroflexota > Anaerolineae > CG2-30-64-16 > CG2-30-64-16 > JALOOE01. The sequence continues at coordinate 8,982 of JALOOE010000129.1, read as the reverse complement.
GAGCTTGCTCAACGGCAGCGCGCCCGCGGCAGGATTGATGTCGGCGAGGTCAAATCTTTCGATAGCCTGGCGGCGCGTGAACAGGTCGGTATCCGGGCTGTAGGCCCAGCCCATGCCGGCCAGGAAGTTGAACATCGCTTCGGGCAGGTAGCCGGCTGCGCGATACTCTCGGATGAAGGTCAGCAGTTCCTCGCCCCCCTCGCCTTTCTTTTTGCGTTTGCTCAGCTTGCCCACGCCGCTGGGGTCCAGGATCAGCGGCAGGTGGGCGAACACGGGAATCTCCCAGCCCAACGCATCGTAGAGGTTGACGTGAAGCGGCACGCTGCTCAGCCACTCATCGCCGCGCAGGATATGCGTGATCTCCATGAAGTGGTCGTCGATCACGTTGGCGAAGTGATAGGTCGGGAAGCCATCCGTCTTGACCAGGATAGGGTCGCGGTAGTGGTCGTTGTCGAACGGCTTGATCTTACGCAGCAGGTCCACGAAGCGCGTTTCACCCTCCAGCGGCATGGCAAAGCGGATCACGCTCGTCGCGCCCGACGCCTCCAAGTCAGCGCGCTGGGCCGCGGTCAAGGTGCGGCAATGCCGATCGTAGCCGATGATCGGCTCTTTGCGCGCGCGTTGGCCCTCGCGCAACGCTTCGATGCGCTCTTCAGAACAATAGCAGCGGTAAGCCAGGCCCGCACTGATCAACCGCTCGCCCCACTCGTGGTAGAGGGGCAGCCGCTCCGACTGGAAATACGGCCCATATGCGCCGCCGACTGCCGGGCCTTCGTCCCATTGCAGATCCAGCCAGCGCAAGCTGTCCATGATGTCTTGCAGCGAGTCCGGCACGAGGCGCGTGCGGTCGGTGTCCTCGATGCGCAGGATGAAGCGTCCGCCGGTGCGGCGGGCGTATAGCCAATTGAACAACGCGGTGCGCGCGCTGCCCAGATGGAAGTAGCCGGTGGGACTGGGCGCCATGCGCACGCGCACAGTGCGGTTAGTGTCAGGCATACGTTTCCCTTCGATGAATTCTTGCTGACCTGTAATTTGCTGACTTGCTACTCGAACTCGATTTTGCGGTACCGCATCGCCACGCTTTCGGCCAGACCGATGCCGATCAACATGGTCCACAGGGCGCTGCCGCCGTAGGAGATGAACGGGAGCGGGAGCCCGGTCACGGGCATCAGGCTCAGATTCATGCCGATATTGACGACCATTTGGAACAAGATCATGGCCGTCACGCCGACCACGATCAAGCGGCCATACGTGTCGCGCGCGATGCTTGCGATGCGCAGCAACCGCAGCAGGAGAAAAGCGAGCAGCAGAATCAGCAGCACCGCGCCGATGAAGCCCAGCTCTTCGGCGGTCACCGAAAAGATGAAATCGGTGTGACGGATGCGCAAGAAGTGGAGCTGGCTCTGCGAACCGCGGAACAGGCCGCGGCCCAGCCACCCGCCGGAGCCGATGCTGATCATCGCCTGCTCCACGTTGTAGCGGTCGGCGACCGACGCGGTGGTCGGGTTGAGAAACATCATCACCCGATTGCGCATGTAATCCTGGAGCACATACTGCCAGGCGGCGATCGCTGCAGCGATCCCGAGCCCCGCCAACACCACCAAGTGGCGCCAGCGCAGCCCGCCGACGAAGAACATCGTCGCGCCGATGGCGATGAGGACCAGCGCGGTGCCCAGGTTCGGCTGGAGGTAAATGAGCACTACCGCCGGCGCGAAGAGCAGTAGCCCAAACAGCGGCGTCAGGAAGCTCTCCATTTTTTCTTCGCGCGCGGCGAGATAGTGGGCAAGCATCAGGATCACGCCCAGCTTGATCAGCTCCGAGGGCTGAAGGAACAACTCGCCGAGGGTCAGCCAACGCTGCGCGCCGCCCGCCACGGTGCCGATCACCGCAATCACGACCAGCATCCCCAGCAGGATAAAATAGATCGGGTAGGTCACCGACGGCAGCAGTCGGTAGTCGATGATCGAGGTAAGGAAAAGCAACAAGATACCGATGCCCAAGAACGCAGCCTGCCGCCAGGGCCATGAGGCCAGCACCTCGTTACCGGCCAGCGCGCTGGCAACCATCAGCACGCCGAACATACTCAACAGCAATGCCAGCGCTAACAGCATCCAGTCGAATCGTCGCCAGAAGATCTGTCTCATAGCGCGTTCATTCCGCCGGCTTTGCAGTTGGCGTGGGCGCTGCCGTCGTCGTGGGCGTGATTGGCGTCACGGGCGCAGGCGGCGCGGTATCGATGCCGAAATACGCACGCAGGATTTTCGCCGCCACGGGCGCGGCCACTGATGAGCCTTCGCCGCCGTTGGCAACGAAGACGGTCACTGCAATTTCCGGATCTTGATATGGGGCGAAGGCCGTAAACCACGCGTGCGTGGGTAGATTTTCTTTGGGGTCCTTATCAGGCTGGCCGTCCTTATCCCAATCGCGGTAATACTCGGCGGTGCCCGTTTTGCCGGCAATCGCGATACCCGGCAACCGCACGTTTGGCGCCGTGCCCTCCGGCCAGTTGACGGCCCCATACATCCCTTCGCGGACGACATCGAGGGTTCCCGCATCAACGGGTAGCTCACGTATGATATTCGACTGGAAGGGCTTCACAGTTTTGCCTTCGGCGTCGGTGATGTGATCGACCAACTGCGGCTTGTAGAGGGTGCCGCGATTGGCGATTGCGGCGGTGGCATTCGTCATTTGTAGAGGGGTCGCCAACACGAAGCCCTGGCCGATACTGGCGTTGTACGTGTCACCGGTGAGCCACGGCTCGGCATAGTTGAGACGCTTCCACTTCTCATCGGGCACCAGCCCTGCGCCTTCACCCTGCAACTCGATACCGGTGGTGGCGCCCAGCCCGAACTGGCTCGTATAGTAGTCCAGCGCTGAGATCCCCAGCCCTCGGAAAATATCCAGGTATCCGCCACCCAACTGGTAGAAGAAGATGTCGTCTGAGACTGCCAGAGCCTTCTTGACGTTGATTTTGCCCCAACCGAATCCTTGTTTGGCATTCCAGGAGACGAATTTCTGATCCTTGGTGCGATCTCCGGGCAGGTAGCGGTTGGGCAGCCAGATGATCCCGTCATTCGCGCCATCAAAGCCATCGCCCAGTAGCGTCTGCGAATTGATCACACCTTCCTGGAGGGCGGCCGATGCGACAATGGGCTTGAAGATCGAGCCGGGCGGATACTGTCCGCCGACCGCCTGGTTGAACATCGGATGATCGGGGTTGCTCGTCAGCGCTTCCCACGCCTCGGTCGTGACGCCTTTGGCGAACAGGTTATTGTCGAAGCTGGGCAGACTGACCATCGCCAGGATTTTGCCGTTGCGGGGGTCCATCGCGATCGCGACACCTTGCGTCGCCTTCGTGAAACCGCTGGACTTGTCCAGTGCCTCTTGCAGGGCCGTAGTAGCTGCACGCTGCAAGTCGAGGTCCAGGGTCAGGACAAGATTGTGACCGGGGACGGCCGGGTCGGGTTGGCCGACCGTGCGCATCCGACGGCCATTTACATCCACCTCAATGGTCTGACGGCCCGGTTTGCCGCGCAGCTCATGCTCGAAGGTCGATTCCAGCGCGGTCAGGCCGACCTGCTCGTTCTGGGCGTAGCCTTTCGCCTTGTACTTGTCGAGGGCTCCCGCTGGGATATGGCCCATGTAGCCGATCAGGTGTGACGTGAGGCTGCCGCTCGGATAGTCCCGGATCGGGTCAAGCTGGAGATCGACGCCGGGCAAGTTGACCGCATCCTCGGCCACCGTAAACGCAGTGCCCTCATCGATGTACTTGGCAATCGGGATTGCGCGATATGCGCCGCCCAGCCGGCCATCTTTGATGGCCTGCTCAATCTCTGCTCGGGGCATGTACCAGGCCTGGCGGTTGGGAATCTGCATCGTTGCGGAAACAGGCTTCGAGACTGTAGTCTGCGTATTTGCACTGCCCTTCGTCGCCGTCGGTGTAAGGGTTGGCGTCGGGCTGGGACGCAGCTTGGGCGCCGGGCGCGCCAGCAGGTCGAGCAGCCGATCGAGCACCGCCGCGTCTTTTGCCGGGTCCGGCTCGCCCTCGCGCGTCTTCGGCAGATCGCCCGGCACCACGGCAATCGTGAAGCTGGGCCGGTTGCGCGCCAAGATCTTGCCGTTGCGGTCGTAGATCACGCCGCGCGGCGCGGCCACATCGACCTCCCGGAAGCGGTTGCGATCGGAGCGGATGAGATAGGACGCGCCTTCAACCATCTGCAACTGCCATAGGCGACCAATCAACACGGTCACCACGACGGCAATCACCCCGCGCAGCAAAAGGAGCCGTGCTTCAGACCGACTGATCGCGGGTTTCATACCTTCACCACTCCATCTGCGTGGGTCGATAGTGTGTCGCGAGCCAACGCAGCGCAGGATAGGCGATGACCGTCAACGCGGCGTTGAACGCGATTTCCGGGCCGATGATGCGCACCGTACTCGCCAGCCAGTCCACAGGTATGCCGCGAATCATCTCGCTCAGCAGGACGACCCAGCCATACACCGGCGTCGCGAGCGCCACCAGCAGGATGGGCAACGTGAGGCTGCCCGGAAAAACGCTGTTCTTCCCCAGCCCGGCCAACGGCGTGGTCGCCATGAGTGCCAGCGATGATGTGCCTAACGGCAACCCTGCAAGCACATCGAGGGCCAGCCCGCCGACAAAGCCCCAGACCAGACCGTCGTAGAGGCCGCGGATCAGGCTCCAACACACGACCACCACCAGCAATAGATTCGGCGTTGCGCCTATCAGCCTGACGCGCGCCAGCAGTGTGGCCTGCACCAACACCACCAGTGTCAGGACGACCGCCATAAGGTAGACATTGGTCAGCCCACGCCGGATCGTGAGTGTGCGTCGTCTGTTAGCTTTTGCCACGCTCGCTCACCCTACGCTCTCTGGTTCGCCCGGCTCGCCGGGCAATGGCTGGAAGTTGGTGATGACCAGGACCACTTCCAGTCTATCGAAGTTGACGGTCGGCCGGATGGTGGCCTGTTGGAACATCTCATAGTCGCGCTGCCGGACTTCCACGATTTGGCCGATGACGAGATTCTTCGGGAAGTTGCCGCCGAGACCGGAGGTGATCACTGTGTCGCCCAGCGCGATCTTCTCATCCTGCGAGATAAACTCCATGACCGGCTGGCCGCCGGCGCGACCGTTGACGATCCCACTGAGGCGGTTGCCGCGGATGAGCGCCGGCACGCCGCTGCTGGGATCGGTGATCAACAACACGGTGGAGGACAACGCGCCGACTTTGTGGATGCGTCCCACCAGGCCGCGCTCGGTGACGACCGGCATACCCGGCTTGATGCCGTGTTCAGAGCCGAGATCGATAGTGATCGATTGAAGGTAATTGCTCGGCGTCTTCCCGATGACGCGCGCGATGACTTGGCCGCCGCGGAAGTCGTAGTTGGGGTTCAGTTGGCGGAAACGGAGCAGACTGCGCAGCCGTTCGTTCTCCGATTCGGCTTCTTGTAGCCGCAGATTATCGATTGTCAGCGTGTCGACCATCGTCTGCAACTGGTTGTTGCGGCCGCGCAACGTGGCAAGATCGCGCGCCGTCGTGACCATGTTGTTGATCTGCCGGCCGAGGCCGCTGAACGTGATGAGGAACGGGCGACCGGCGCTTGAGAGCGCGCCTTCCACGGGGCCGAGGCGATTGGATGACGAGAGGATCAGCAATACGACGCTAACGGCCGCCAGCGCGAAAACCAGGAACGTGCGGCTAGAAACGCGACTCATGGCGATTTCAGATTTCGGATTTCAGATCGCGTGCTGCCCCGCTGCATGCTGGCAAGCGTCGGTTGCAGAACGTCGAAGTTTTCCAACACCTTGCCGGCGCCGCGAGCGACACAGCTCAGCGGATCGTCGGCGACGTAGACGCGCATCTTGCTCTCTTCAGACAGGCGCTGGGCCAGCCCCTTGAGCAGTGCGCCGCCGCCCGCCAGGGCAATGCCGTGCAGCATGAGATCCGAGATCAGCTCAGGCGGCGTCTCGTCGATGGCTTGACGCACCGTGTCGATAATGATCCCTACCGAGTTGCGGAGCGCCTCGCGCAACTCGACGCTGCTGATGTCGATCGCTTCCGGCAAGCCGGAGATCAGGTTGCGGCCGCGCAACACCACCATGAGCTCTTCGTCCAGAGGATAGGCCGACCCCGCCTCGATCTTCACTGATTCGGCCATCTGCTCCCCGATGAGCAGATTGTATTTCTGGCGGGCATAGTTCATGATGTCTTCGTCCATCTCGTCGCCGGCGACGCGGATGGAGCGGGCCACAACGATACCACCCAACGATGTGACGGCCACCTCGGTAGTGCCGCCGCCGATGTCGATGATCATACTGCCTTGTGCGTCCGAAACGGGCAAGCCAGCGCCGATGGCCGCGGCCATCGGTTCCTCGATCAGATAGGCTTCGCGCGCGCCGGCGCTGATCGTAGCGTCGTAGACGGCGCGTTTCTCGACTTCGGTCACGCCGCTTGGAATACCCACCACCACGCGGGGGCGTGGGATGCGCAGGATCATGCGGTCATGTACTTTGTGGATGAAATAGTGGAGCATCTGCTCCGTCACGTCGAAGTCCGAGATGACCCCGTCGCGTAGCGGCCTGATGGCGACGATGTTGCCCGGCGTGCGGCCAACCATCTCCTTGGCCTCCGAGCCGATGGCCAACACGCGCTTGCTTTTCTTATCGATAGCAACCACCGATGGCTCGTTAATCACGATCCCACGATTGCGCACATTGACGAGAGTGTTGGCAGTCCCCAGGTCGATGCCGATGTCCAAAGAGAACAGGCCGAGAAGCCAATTAAGCGGGCTAACCACGAGCGATTCGCTCCTGAGCAGAGTTGCGTGCGTCGAACACGAGCGTAACAAACATAATGAAGAAGATTATATCATCCGAGTGATGCAAGTCCCAAATCATCCCCGACCTTCGCCGCGGCATGACGCGTGCATCTCCAATGGACGCTCAACTGTACTGGCAGGTTCCCTCCGTGGCCGGATTGCGGCGCCGCCGTGCGGATCCTCCGGCATTTGACCACGCGACACCACCCACATACAATGCGTGGGACGCAAGCGAGCTCTGCGCGCAAGTCCGCGGCGTAAGGGACATTCTGAATAGGAGGCCCACGTGATCCGAGGCGGCCTGGTATCCATCACCTTTCGCAAGCTACATTCACGCGAGGTCGTTGACCTCATGACGCGCACAAATCTGATCGGCATCGAATGGGGCGGCGATGTCCACGTGCCCCACGGCGAGATCGCGCTTGCCCGCGATGTCGCACGGATGACGCGTGATGCCGGGCTGCTGGTGGCGGCCTACGGCTCCTATTATCGCGTCGGAGTGAGCGAGGCGGACGGCCTGGCCTTCGAGCGCGTGTTGGAATCAGCGATGGCGCTCGGTGCACCGACGGTGCGCGTGTGGGCGGGCAATCGCGGATCGGCCGACGCGGATGCCAGCTACCGCGCCCTCACCGACACGAACGTCTCGGCGCGCCGGTTGTTGGAGGAAGTGGGCCATCCGAACGTGCGCACCTACTGGCAGCCGCCCGTCGCGATGTCGCCAGCAGAATGCCTCGCTGGTCTGGCTGCCGTCTCGGGCTACCTCAGCAATGCGCATGTGTTCCAGTGGGAAGCGGCGGCGCTCACAGATGCTGCAGATCGGAGGCCGCTGGCCGAAGGCGTTGCGGTGTGGCGGCAATACCTGGAACGGATCGCCGCCACCGATCGCGATCACTTCGCGATGATCGAGTTCGTCCGTGAAGACGCGCCGGAGCAGTTTCTGGCCGACGCGCGTGTCCTCAGCGCGTGGCTGGCCGAATTGGATGACAGATAACGGGGGCTGCCGCAAACACGCGTTGCTTCCTGCTTTGGCCGATCTCTGACCGAGCCAACGGCGTCTATTTTCCGTAGACTTCGTCGATCACCCGGCGCGTCAAGGCGACCCACTGCCGAACGCGGTTGGGATCGCCCTGCACGGTCTCGACGTCTTTCAGCGTGATGTCCGTGTGACAATCCCGGCACGCCCGCAGATCGCGGCGCATGATCGTCAGGATCCGGTCGGGATCGAAGCCGTAGCCTACCATGTCGGCCGGGCTGGGGCGATAGGAGAGCACGTAGTCCGTGCCGATTTGCTCGGCGCACTTCGCTGCGTTTGCGAACGGCGAGACGGCGATGCGGCGCAGGTTCGGGATCTGGCGCAGGATGCCGATCTTGCGAGTCAAGTCTTCGCAGCAGCCGTAGGCGACCAATCCGAACTGGCTCAAGATGGGAAGCTGGTATTGGAGCAGGAATTCGTCGTGTTTAGCGGGAGACACCAGCGCGAATTCTTGGGCAGCCATGTAGCCCCATAGCTGCTTGCGGCGAACTCCGTTCGCGTTCGCCGCCGGATCGGCGAGCTCTTCGGCGTACGGCATCGCCTGATTCTGATGCGCGGACAAACCCCAATCGCCCGCTACCTCGGCCTGTTCGTGCGTCCGCAAGACTCCATCCCGCATGAACCCGACCAGCCGATGCAGCCAGGCCGGCCTGTCATACATGTCAACCATGAAGTTCTCGATGCCACGCAGGTAGCCCAAGTCGGTCGAGATGTCGCCGGTCCACATGCGGTACGCCGGGCCGCGATCGACGTTGATCGTGATGATATCGCCGATTGCGTCCGCCAGCCGCCCGGCGTCTTGTGCGGTTGCCTCCTCATCAATCTCGTGCTGCGGCGGTCGTAGCTTCTCGATGTCCTCTTCCTGTTTGAGCGGGTAATCAACCTTGAACGAGCCGCCTTCCTCGTCTGAGCGATGGCGTTCACCGCTGACGCCCCAGCCCGCGCGGCGATAGGTGGCGTGTAGCGTGACCCACGGCTCGAAGATCGAGTCGTCGGCCATGCTGTCCCAGAAAAGCTGGTGACGAAAGAAGTTCTCGAAGTGGCGGAAGAACGGGGCCTCGCAGGCAAGCTGCGCTTCCGGCATCTCTTTCCAGGCGAAGGCGCGCACGTAT
>JALOOE010000128.1 GCA_025454565.1 Anaerolineae bacterium | reverse complement strand
TCAAGCTGGAAGGCGGGCGGGCCATGGCCGAGACTGTGCAGGCGATCTCGGATGCCGGCATCACGGTGATCGGGCACATCGGTCTGACGCCTCAATCGAGCGCCAAGCTGGGTGGCTATCGCGTGCAGGGGCGCACCGCCGTCGACGCACAGCGTTTGATGGAAGACGCTGAGGCGCTTCAGGCAGCCGGCGCCGCGATGATCGTGCTTGAGATGGTGCCGGACCGGGTCGCCGAGGCGATTTCGCGGCGGCTGCGTATACCGACCATCGGCATCGGCGCGGGCGGGGGGTGCGATGGTCAGGTGCTCGTCCTCCACGATCTGTTGGGGCTGTTCGACCGCTTCACGCCGCGCTTCGCCAAACGCTACACGGAGCTCTTCGCAGAAATGGAACGCGCGTTGGTCGCCTATCGCGAGGATGTCGCCGCCCACCGCTTCCCGACGACCGAGCATGTATTCTCGATGGACGAATCGGCCTGGGCCGAGTGGCAGCAGACCTTGAACCAGGATCCGAACGAGCGAGCGACTCAGGGGACGTGATGCGCATTGCTATTCTCGGCACGGGCGCGCTGGGCTGCGTGTTCGCGGCGAAGCTGGCTCGTTGTGCCGAGGTTTGGGTTCTGGGTACCTGGGCGGCTGCGGTCGACGCCATCCGGCGCGATGGGATTCGCATCCAGGATCGGGATGGCTCGACGTGGCACGCGCGTGTCCAGGCGACGAGCGATCCAGCGGACGTGCCCGTCTGCGACGCCGTGCTGCTCCTGGTCAAGAGCTACCAGACGGAGCGCGCGGCGGCGTGGGCGGCGCAAGTTTTCGGCCCGGATGGCCTGGCAGTGACCTTTCAGAACGGTCTCGACAATGGCCCGAAGCTGGAAGTCGCCGTCGGCAGCGGGCGCGCTGCAATCGGAGTGAACTATACAGGCGCGACCCTGATCAGGCCCGGCGAAACTCGCCACACGGCGCAACTCACCAACCTGATCGGCACGCGTCCGGACCTCGCGGCAAAAGTCGCAGTTTTGGTCGATATAATGACGCTGGCGGGCTTGGACACGCGCGCTACGAGCGCCATCGAAGGCGAGGTATGGGGCAAAGCGATCGTCAATGCGGCGATCAATCCGCTGACGGCGCTGTGGCGCGTGCCGAACGGCGAGCTTTTGGCGACGGATGAGCGGCGGGCGCTGCTCCGCGCGCTGGTCGACGAGGCTGCGGCCGTTGCGCGCGCATGTGGGATCGCGCTCCCGATGGCAGATCCGTGGGCGCACACGGAGAAGATCTGTCGAGCGAGCGCGCCGAACCACTCGTCCATGCTTCAGGATGTCGAGCGCGGCCGGCCGACCGAGATCGACAGCATCAACGGCATCATCACGGCTGAGGGGCAGCGCCTCGGCGTCCCGACACCGTTCAACGAAATGGTTTGGCGGCTGATCCGTGCCATGTCACAGGGTTCAGGTTGAAAGTCGGCATCGCTACCCGCGGCTTGTGAAAGTTGAAGGTTCAAGGTTGAAGGAGGGCGCTGCTCCTTCAACCTTGAACCTTCAACCTTGAACCTTCAACCTCGAACCTTCAACCTCGAACCCCTTGAGGAGCTGAATTCATGCAAGTTGTAAAGTCCATTTTCGATGTTCGCCGTGTCCGCCGCGGGCTGCCCGGCAGTTGGGGACTTGTGCCCACGATGGGATTTCTTCATGCCGGGCATCTGGCGCTGGCCGAACGCGCCCGCGCCGAGAATGACCATGTCGGCGCGTCGATCTTCGTCAATCCCACGCAGTTTGGGCCGACCGAGGATCTGGCGGCCTACCCCCGCGATCTGCCGCGCGATCTGGCCTTGCTCGAGGCGGCCGGCGTGGACCTGGTGTGGACGCCGCCGGTCGACGAGGTGTACCCTGCCGGTTTCCAGAGCTACGTGACCGTCGAAGAAGTGACGAGGGTCCTCGAGGGCGCGGCCCGACCAACGCATTTCCGAGGCGTTTCGACCGTCGTCGCCAAGCTTTTCAATATCTTCCAACCCGACCGGGCGTATTTCGGACAGAAGGATGCGCAGCAAGTGGTGGTCATTCAGCGTATGGTGACCGACCTGAACTTCCCGCTGGAGATCGTCGTCTGCCCGACGGTGCGCGAGGCAGACGGTTTGGCGCTGTCTTCACGAAACACCTATCTCACGCCGGAGCAGCGGGCAGCGGCCCCTGTCCTGTATCGCGCCCTGTGCGGGGCACGGGATGCCTGGTTGTCCGGCGAGCACGACGGCGAGCGCCTGCGCCAAATCATGCGCGCCATCCTGGCCGCCGAGCCGCTGGCGCGCCCCGATTACGTGAGCGCCGCCGATCCGTTCACGCTGGCGGAATTGGGCGATGCCAGCCGTGGCATCCTACTCTCGATGGCAGTACGCGTCGGCAAGGCCCGATTGATCGACAACATCCGGCTGATCCCGGATTCCTGATCCCTGGCCACTCTTCTGTGAGGATTGCATGCTTCGAACGTTCATGTTTGCCAAAATCCATCGCGCCACGGTGACCGCCGCCAACGTTCACTACGTCGGCTCGATCACCATCGATTCCGAACTGCTGGCTGCCTCGGGGATTCGCCCGTACGAGCGCGTGCAGGTTGTTGACGTGGACAACGGCGCGCGGCTGGAGACCTACGCGATTGCGGGCCCGCCCGGCAGCGGCGCCATCGAGCTCAACGGTGCGGCCGCCAGGCTCGTGCAGGTCGGCGATAAAGTGATCATCATGGCCTATGCGCAGGTTGATGGAGTGCCGCCCGACGACTGGGTGCCCACGGTGCTGATCATGGGCGCTGAGAACCGCATCGTCGAGATCCGCCATGCGGAATCGGCGGGCGAGATGTGCTGTTGATATAGGAGCGGTCCCATGTTTCTCGCTGTCGACATCGGCAACACCAATATCACGCTCGGTGTGTATGATGGAACACAACTGGCGGCCACCTGGCGCGTCGCGACCGTTCACGACCGGATGCCCGACGAATACGGTATCTTGCTCATCCAACTGATGGCCCAGCGCAGCATCGCGCCGGCGCAGGTGAACGGGGTGGCGATTGCCAGCGTCGTTCCCGCGTTGACGGGTGTGTTTCGAGAGGTCATCGAGGGCTATTTGAGGCAGGAACCGCTGGTAGTCGATGCCGGCGTGAAAACCGGCGTGCGCATCCGCTACGAGAGCCCGCGCGAGGTGGGCGCCGACCGGGTGGTGGATTGCGCGGCGGTGAAGGTGAAGTACGGCGGGCCGGCGTGCGTCGTCGATTTCGGCACGGCGACCACGTTCGACGCCATCACGGCGGAAGGCGACTACCTGGGCGGCGCGATCGCACCCGGCATCGGCATCGCCGCCGAGGCGCTCTTCTCGCGCGCCTCCAAGCTCTATCGCGTGGAAATAGCCCCGCCGTCACGCGCTATCGGCACGAACACCGCGATGGCGATGCAGTCAGGCATCTTCTTCGGCTACGTGGGACTCGTAGAGGGGCTGGTTGCGCGCTTCCGCCGTGAGTTGGGCGAGGAAATGAAGGTGATTGCCACCGGCGGGTTGGCGCAGAAGGTCGCCGGTGAGACGCCGGTCATCCAACACGTCGATCCGTGGCTGACGCTGGATGGATTGCGCATCATCTACGAGATGAACCGCCGGTAGCACGTTGACTCGTTCAAACGCGCCAGTGTGCTGCCCTAATCGTGCTTGATCGGCCGGATCATCAGCACCGGCACGCCAGCGCCGCGCACCACCCGGTCGGCGACGCTGCCCAGGAACCAGCGCGACGGCCCCGTGCGACCATGCGTCGACATGGCGATGAGATCGGCCTCCACCTTGTGTGCGAACGCGATGATGGCATCGGCCACCGGCCCGCCCACCGTAACCACCTCGGCTCGCGCCTGGAAACCTGCGCGGTGCAAGCTATCCACGAGGCCATTCAGGTATTCCCTGGCTTCGCCCTCCAGGCTCGTCTGCAGCGACGAAGCCACGCCCGGATCGGCCAACAGGTATTCATACGATGGGTAGGTTGTGACGCGCATGAGGATAATCTCGCTGCCGAGCGCGCTTGCCAACGCACGCACATGCGTCAGGACTTCCTCGGCCAATTTTGACCCGTCAAGTGGAACTACGATCCGCTTGTACATACAGCCCTCCTCGTCGTTGAGACGCGCTGCCCTGTCAGATTCCCGCCTGATCGCTATCGTTCCGCGCGCTTGAGGTATAGCTGGCGCTTGTCGCTGCTTCCGTAGAGGCTTTCGCCGGCGCTGGCGGCCGCCAGTTCCCAGCCGTCTTCCCCGGCCTGCTCCAGGAACTCGTTGAGCAGCGGCCCGCGCATCCAGCCCGCGATCTCGACGCCGTTTTCGAAGCGCGGGCGCCAGCCGTGATAATCCTGGAACGACACGATGCGGTACTTCCAGCGCGGGCCGGGTTCAGCGCGCTGCGTCCGCTTTGCAGGCGCGGCAGGCGGGCCAGGAGGACGCGGCGCAGGAGGCGCTGTGGCGCCGGCTGGGGCCTCGACGGGCGATGCTGCGCCCAGGATGTCTGCCAGGACGTCGGGTGTGTGTTTACGCTCGGCCATCTTCCAGGATCCTTTCGATGAGCTTGCGGTAGTCTTCGGCGCCCGGCGACCCCGGCGCATACTCGAAGATCGATTGACCGTATCCCGGCGCTTCCGAGAGGCGGACGTTGTAGCGGATCGGGGCGCACAACTGCGCCGGAAAGACTTTGGTGAGTTGCTGGAAGATCTCGTCCGACTTCCGCACGCGGCGGTCGAAGAAGGTGGGAACGACGTAACGGAGTTCAAGCTGCGGGTGATATTTTTGGATCGAAGCCATGCTCTGGGCGAAGTCGCGCAGGCTTTGCAGCGTCATCACCTCCAGGGAGACCGGCGTGAGCACTTCCTGGGCGTAGAAGAGCACGTTGACCGAGAGCGCGTCCCAGCCCGGCGCCGTGTCGAGGACGACAAAGTCATAACGGTCCTCCAGCGACGCCAACGCCTCGGCCAACGTCTGCTCGCCGCCGAAATCCTTGCGCGTGATCAGTCGCTTGAGATTGGCCAGCGCCCGACCACCGCTCAGCAGCCACAGGTTTGGGCGGGCGAGGGTGATTGCTTGCTCCGGCGTCGCTTCGCCCGCAGCCAGCTCGGCCAACCCTGCAGCCGGCTGGAGGCCCAACGACCGGGCCGATTGGCCCTGGGTATCCACGTCGACCAGCAGCACCCGCTGCCCCGTCAGCGCCAACCCGGCCGCCAGATTCACGGCCGTGGTGGTCTTCCCGACGCCCCCTTTGGTGAGCGCGATGGCGATCTTGCGCATCATGCGCCTCCTGGCAAACGGGTCATGCTCCGGCGATCCTGCTGAATGCGTAGCTCTTGCCGTCGTTGCCGAACCCGATGAACGCGTCGCCCTGTTGACCTTGGATCCCGATCGCAACCATGATCGGCAGCATCCCGTTCACACTTCCCTGCATCTGCAACGTCTGCGTCGGGATGAAGAATGACCAGCCGCCGCCGGCTTGCGCGCCCGCGCCCCACCAGGTCCCGATCCCCAGCCCAGCGAAGACGCCGTTGGGATGGAAGTCGATGATCCACGCCGTGCCGTCGGAGACCTGCATTTGCCAGCGACCCAGGGGCAGGAATCCCGGTTGCGGTGGGGGCGTCGGCGTCTCGGGCAGCTTGTCAGGTGGCACGTCCGCCCCAGCATCGAAGTTCCAGTCGATCCGGGGTCGTGTCTTGCGGCAAGCGTCGATCAGATCGCCGAGCCGGCCCTGGCGCTGCATGTAGTCGATCAGCTCGCGCGCCTTGGCCTCTTTCCCCTGCCCCCGAAGGTTGTCATAATCAACGTCAGTGTCGAAACAGAGCGTGCGCAACTCTTCATCGTCGAAATGCTCGACGATCTTCAGGCGCAAATCTGTGCGCTGCTCTCGCGGTAGATCTCCGGGTCCCAGGGCGCCATCCGTCATAGATTTCTCCCCGATTCGCTTATCTGGCCCGTTCATCATCGCGCTGGCTCAGCACCTCGCCAGCGCCGGCAGCAGATAATCGCGCGCGACGACGTCCCAGCTCATCCCGCGCGCTACCCGCTGCCCCTCCTCGATCAAGCGCGCTGCGTCCTCCGGCGTGCGCGGCAGCCGCTCGGCGATCTGCTGGGCAACGGCGAGGCTGTTGTACGCCTCGATGTTGTTTCGGGCGACCCGGTCGATGCGGAGCGCATCCCAGGCGCTCCAGAGATTCCAGCCCGGCGGTAGCCCCACGTAGTCCGCCACGATCAGGTTGGGCGTGAGCTGCTCGCCCGCGGCGCGGGCCACAAAGCCGACGCAGCCGCAGACGTTCGAGACCACGCACAAGGCGCCCGCCGACAATGGCTCCACCTGGGCGATGCCGAACGGCTCGTAGATCGACTGGCCGAACTCAACGTCGGCGCCCATGCGCAGATCGGCGAAGGACATCGCCTCGGGCATGCGCCGGCCGCAGCGCGCGCGATCGAAGCCGAACTGGTTGAGCAACACGCCCCGGATCGCATGTCGTCCCCAATGGAATGGCTCCAGGACGTTGAAGTAATAATCGGATTCAATCCCCTGTAGGTCACCGTTATCGGCGCGATGGCCGACCGGCCAGCCGTATTCCCACTCCCAACGGTACACGTCGTCGGGGCGGCGGCCCGTGGGTACGGCGGTGGAGACGACGAAGAGCACGGCGGTCTGGCCGCGCGTTGCCAGCGTCCATTCGAGGTGCTCCAGCACACGGATGTCTCGCCAATAGGCCTTG
>JALOOE010000723.1 GCA_025454565.1 Anaerolineae bacterium | reverse complement strand
TGGCGAACGCGCAGCCCGCCTCGTGTGCGGCATCCAGGTCACCTGCAAAGACCCCGGTGATCGCCTTGTCGCGGTTGAGCGTCACGTTGACCAGGAACGGGCCGCCGGCGCCGGGCACGCCGCAGGCGTGCGCCACCTCCATCACCTCTTCCCAGATCGGGTTGCCATGTGTGACGCCC
This sequence comes from Anaerolineae bacterium, assembly GCA_025454565.1. Classification (GTDB taxonomy): domain Bacteria; phylum Chloroflexota; class Anaerolineae; order CG2-30-64-16; family CG2-30-64-16; genus JALOOE01. The sequence continues at coordinate 3,116 of JALOOE010000723.1, read as the reverse complement.
CAGGTGGCATTGGGGTTGGCGATCATGCTCGCGTCGTGGTTGCCGAGCACGGTGCGCTGGCCCGCCATCCCCGGCATCAGCGCCTTGCCGCCTCCGGAGAAGCCGGCGAAGAAGTGCGGCTCGATGAATCCGGTGAGGATTTTCAGGTCGCACGCGGCGACTTCACGGTTGAGCCAGATCTCGTGGCCGCGCGCTGTGACGCCAAGACGCACCTGCGACGAAGGGTCGAATGAATCGTTCTGGATAAGCCGGTATTCGTCCAGCAAGCCGCCGATCATGCCGCGCAACTCGGCAGCGGTGTTGGGGCGATGGGTGCCGAGCGCGTTGAAGAGGGTGATCTGCCTGGCCGGCACGTGCGCCAGCTCGGCCAGCACCGCAGGCAGGATCAGCTCGTGCGGCGTGGCCCGCGTGATATCCGAGAAGACGATACCGATGCGCTGCTCCGGGCGCGCGACCTCGTGGAGGGGCGGGGCGGCGGTCGGTTGACGTAACGCGGCGGATAGCGCCGCGGCAGGATCGCGCAGGCCGGGCACGTAGCGCGGCTCGATCACACTGACGCGCCAGTCATCCGGGAGTTCGAGCGGGAGGCCGGTTTTGCCGTAGGCGAGCTTCAGGCGCATCTCAGTTCGTATTCCTGATGAGATCCAGGTCGCCGGTTGCGGCCGCTTCGAGCACCGGCCCCATATACGCGTCCACCATGTCGGCGGTCATGGCGACGGGCATGTTTTCCAGCTTGCTTTTGAGCTGCGGATTCTTGGCCGCGGCGAGCGCGCGAGCGATGTGGTCGGCGGTGAAACCGGGCACGTCGGCGAGACGCGTGGGGAAGCCGGCGTCCTGCTCGAAGGCGATCATCGCCTCGGCTACGGCCACCCCCAGATCGCGGCCGCTCAGCCGGTCGACATCCGCCGCGGTGTAGCCCGCGTCACGATAGATGCGGCCGATCATGCGCAGCGGCTGCTGGATCGCCGGCGCAAAGAACACCGTCCAGTACGGGTTGAGCATGCCGCAGGCGCGGCCGTGGCTCAGCACGTCGACCAGCGAGAAGCTGGTCAGGTGCGCGCCGTTGGTCCCGCCGATCATGATGGCGTAGCCCCCCAGGTCGGTCGCCAGTCCTAACGCCTCGCGGCCCGCGGCGTCTTGGGGATCAGCCAGGACGCACGGCAGATGGTTGACCACCAGGCGGATCAGCCAGGACGCACGGCAGATGGTTGACCACCAGGCGGATGCCCTCGGCCGCGACCGCGGCCGCCCGGTCGTAGTCGGGTTTGCCCACGGCCGAGTAGAGCACCTCAAGGCTGTGCGAGATGCCGTCGAGCGCGCCGTCGGCGGTGAGAGCAGCCGGCGCACCGAATGTGACTTCGTAGTCGAACACCGGCCGCTGTGGCACGACGGCCATATCCACAATCAGCTTCTTCTGACCGGTGTGCACATCGGTGATATTCGAGTATTTCGTCAGGTGTGCGGCCGAGCTGGCGGCGGTCTGAATGGCGACATGCGGGATGAGGGTCTTGCCGGACTTCTGGATGGCCTGCGTCACCAGCCCCGTGCCGAAGTAGCTCTCAAGCGTGCCGCCGAGCGTGCGCAGCAGTTCGGCGGCTTTCACTGCGTCGATCGTGCTGCCACCGCCGAAGGTGACGATGACATCCGGATTGAGGCGCGCTAACTCGGCGGCGATGCGCGCTACATCCTCGCGCGGGGCGTTGGGCGCGGCGCCCTCCATCTCGCCGAGCAGCGTTACATCGGCGGCCGCCAGGCTGTCGCGAATCGCGTCCAGGTGGCCCTGACAGCCGGGGAACTGACAGCCCACGAAGGCTGCTCGTTTTCCCAGCGTTGCGGCTGCTGCACCTACTTGCGGCAACACGCCCAGCCCGTGGATATACGTGTCGCCCTTGAACTCGCGCAGCAGGGCGCGTGCGTTGTCGAATTCATGCATGAGAATTCCTCCAGGAGTCAGGCATCAGGAACCAGGGATCAGGAATACGGCGTCAGCGCTTTGCCGATGTTCAGATCGAACGACAATCGCCATAGTCCAGGGGAACCACCCTGTTCTCCGCAGCCGATTCGTAGGCCCGTTGAACCAGCCGCACGGTCTTCAGGTTATCTTCGCCGGTGGTTTCGGCGGGATGCTCGCCGCGCAGTCCGGCCAATAGATCGGCGTTGCACGGCACGATGCTGGAATGAACCACGGCGTAGTCGGGATCGGCCCATGCGAAGCGCTGCGGGGGATGGCGCCGGGCGAAGGTGCCGTCGTCGGTGGTCAGGCGAATCCAGAAATCGGGACCGAGCTCGACCGTGCCCCGCGTGCCTTCGATATGGAAGAGCGTTTGCGGGAACTGCTCATGCTCGGTGCGAGAGGAGTAGCTCATGTCGCAGGTGCAGATCACCTCATCGAAGCGCAGCATGGCAGACGCGACATCCTCACCGGCGATGTCTGGTCGGACGCGCGTTGTTTGGCAATAGAGGCTGTGCGGCTCGCCGAAGAAGAAGCGCGCCAGGTCGAAGACGTGGCTGCCCACATCGGCCAGCGCCAGCTTCTCCAATGTTTTGAGCATCGGTTGGTTTTCGAAGACAAACGGCTTGTAGAAGATGAACTGGATGCGGGCCCGAAACGGCCGGCCGATGTTGCCGGAGTCGAGCACTGCTTTCAAGGCTCGGATCGGGGTCTGCCAGCGGAAGTTCTCGTGGACGAAGAAGGGCACGCTCGCCTGACTGCACGCGGCCACCATGCCGCAGGCAGTCTCGAAGTCGGATGCCATAGGCTTCTGGCAGATGACAGGCACGCGATGGTTGGCGGCCAAATGTACCAGTGGTGCATGGGCCGGGATTTCGGTGATGATGTCCACGAAATCGAGTCGCTCGCGTCGGAACAGCTCGTCCGGGTCATCGTACACACGCGGGGCTGCCGGAGCGCCCCAGCCCACGCATCTCTCTGCCATTCCTTCGGCTTTGCTGCGCGTGCGATTGTACAGGGCGACTAGCTCCACGCCACCCACCTCGAACCAGGCCGGAATCTGGAAGTTAGCCCAGAAGCCGGTGCCCATGACGGCGAATCTCAGGTGTGTCATGCTGCTTCTCCATGCTGATCAGGGCCATGCCGGTTCCGCAGTCGTCAGGAA
>JALOOE010000002.1 GCA_025454565.1 Anaerolineae bacterium | reverse complement strand
CGAAAAACTGGGACTAGTGGGTGAGTCTGGTTCCGGCAAGAGCACCATGGCGTTGGCGATGGTGCGGATGATCAAGCCGCCGGGCCGCATCGAGGCCGGTCAGGTTCTCGTCGATGGCGTCAATCTCACGGCGCTCTCTGAGAAGGAGATGCTCCAGGCACGCCTGAGTAAGATCGCGTATATTCCGCAAGGCGCCATGAACTCATTGAACCCGGTGACGCGCATCGGCGCGCAGATGACCGACGCTGTCAAGGCTCACGACCAAGTCGCATCCAAGACGAGTATCGAAGATCGTTGCCGGCTGGCGCTCGAATCAGTGGATCTCAAGCCTGGCGTGGCTCAGATGTATGCCCATGAGCTCAGCGGGGGCATGAAGCAACGGGTGTGCATCGCCATCGGCATCCTGCTCAAACCCAAAGTCATCATCTGTGACGAGCCGACCAGCGCCCTGGATGTGGTGACCCAACGCCAGGTGATGGAAACGATTGATCGGGTGAAAGACCAAATCGGCGCGGCAGTCATCCTGATCGGCCATGACATGGGTCTGATGGCCCAATTCGTGGACAGAGTGGCCGTGATGTATGCCGGACGACTCATGGAAGTGAGCACTGTGCGCCAGATGTTCACCGACCCAAAACACCCATATGCGAAAGCGTTGATCAGCAGCTTGCCCCGCCTGGATAACAAGGGGGTTTTCCAGGGGATTCCTGGTCTGGCGCCGTCCCTGTTACGTCTTCCCCCCGGCTGCCCGTTCCACCCGCGTTGCTCGCAGGCGATGGATATCTGCCGAACCGCCATCCCGCCAAGCGTGACGCTGCCGGGTGAACGTGCCGTGTTATGCCACCTGTTCCCGGAGAAGGTCTAGTTATGGCGCATTTACTGGAACTCAAGAACGTGTCCAAGGTGTATTCGCGCGGCCTGCTATCCAAGATCGCGACTACGGCGCTGGCAGATATCTCGTTGACGCTGGAAAGCGATAAGCCTACGATTATGACGGTGGCGGGGGAGAGTGGCAGCGGCAAAACGACGCTGGCGATGTTGTTGCTCGGATTCATCACACCGACTACGGGCCAGATCTTCTACAAAGGCGAAGATATCAGCCAGCTCCGCGGCACCGAGCGGATGACCTACCGCCGCGAAGTGCAGGCGGTTTTCCAGGATCCCTTCGCCGTCTTCAATCCGTTCTATACGGTCGACCACCTGTTGACCGTGCCCATCAATCGGTTCAAGCTGGCGAAGTCCAAAAAGGAAGCGCGCGGGATTATGACCGACACGCTGGAGGCCGTCGGTCTGCACCCGGATGATGTGTTGGGCAAGTTTCCGCACCAGCTTTCGGGGGGGCAGCGCCAACGCATCAACGTGGCGCGCGCGCTGGTGCTCAGACCAAAGCTCCTTGTGGCGGATGAGCCGGTCTCGATGGTGGATGCCTCGCTACGGGCCAGCATCCTGGATACGCTACGCGGTCTGCAACGAGACTACGGCGTTTCGATCATCTACATCACGCATGACTTGACTACGGCTTACCATATCGCCAAATCCATTATTGTGCTATATCGCGGTAACGTGATGGAAGTCGGTGATGTGGACACGATCATCAAGGATCCGCAGCATCCCTATACGCGCCTGTTGATCGATTCGATCCCCTGGCCCGATCTCACGCGCCGTTGGGGCGAGACAGAGATCAAGGCCAAGGAGTCCGACATATCTGATCATGGCACGGGCTGTAAATTCCTTGCGCGGTGTCCCTTTGCCATGGATCCCTGCCAAAATCCGCCGCCGCTCTTCCGATTAAGCGAGTATCATGCCGCCTCGTGCTATCAATACGAAGCGAATCCGGGGCTGCCGGCTGAACAGTTGTCGAGCGTCCTGCCGGTATAGCTTCAGCGATCACTGGGGCTGGAACCCGAAGCGGAGAGCCTGTGTCGTTACAAGCTCTCCGCTTTTCGCGTGAAACGCGTGCCCAAAGAAGCTCAGGAAGAGGTTTCCTCGGGCAGTGGAACCAGACTGAGGCCGGGGATGCCCGCGAAGTCGGCTTGATTCAACGTTACCAGGGCGAGACCGTGCGTCAATGCCGTGGCCGCAATGATCGCAACGGGCACGCCGAGAGAAACGCGCCGATCCTGGTTGTCACGGATCAGGTCGCCAGCGCGGTCGGCCAATTCTCGATTGATGTCATAGGTGATGAAACGAGACAACAGCTTGTTGGTCGCGTACCTCTCATCTGGCTGCATCCCCGCATGTACTTCCAGCCGAGTGATCGCAGAGATAGAGAGGCGCCCCATCTGCCCCAGCCCACTCAACAACCGGACTGCCCTGCGCTGCCCTCGCAGGTGACGGAGTACGAGGCCGGTGTCCAGCAAGTAGTGTGCCAAGACCTATGGCTCCTTCCGGCTCCATGAGCGACGCAGTTCACTCAGCCAGCGGTCGATGTCCTCGTCCGAGCGCATCTCGGGATGATTCTGTTCGGACCAGGCGCCCGCTGTCTCTGCGAGCGCCAAGTTCTGCTCTTCCAAAGCCAGACGCTCTTCCAACGCCTCCAGGATGAAACGGCTGCGTTGTCGGGCCGGGACGTGCTCACGCAGCCGGATCAATAGCGCAGTGGGCAGCGTTACTGTAATTTTTTGTGAGTCCGTCTGGATGGGTATGTTTACCATCATTGTATACCTTCTACATGGATGGCTTTATTATATGGCTTTCAAAGCTCGATTGCCAAGGATCGGATTCCAGGAGGCCGGTCGCAATGTCGACTCGACGAATGGAATGTCGGGACATCGATCCCTCACATACGTTCCGCTTCTTCGCGCGCGATGCGCACCCAGCGGATCACCCGACTCGGATCGTTGCGGATGGTGTTGTTGTCCTTCATGATGGCTTCGACACGGCAGCCGCGCATGATGCGGAAGCCCTCGCGTAGCCTGGCGCGGATCGCGTCCTCGTCGAAGCTGTCCAACGCCAGATCAGCGGGCGCGGGCTTCCACGAAAAGAGGTAGCGGTCGCCCAGCATCTCGGCCATGCGCGGCAGATTGGCCCAGGCTGAGACCGACACACGGCGCAGGCGAGGGATACGTTGGACGATGTGCCAGCGCTTGTCGAGTGGCTCGCAGCAGCCGTAGCAGTTCAGTCCGAAGCGCTCCAGGATCGGCAATTGGTAGGGGAAGATGAACTCCGCGAACATTGCGGGCGACACCCCGACCGTCTCCTGACTTTCGCCGAAGCCCCACATGTCAATAGGCCGTACGTGGCCGGCGGTCGCGAAGTCCGGCTGTGGCAGCTCGCGGGTCCAGCCGAAGCCGCCCGAGCCAACATATGTGCCGTCGTTGTTCAAACTCAACAGGCCGTTGCGCTCCAGGAAGTCCAGCTTCGCCAGGTGACCGTCGCGCAGGAACGCCATCGTGCGGTGCAGCGCCGCCGGCTGATCCACCATATCGTACATGATTTGGGCCAGGCCGCGCAGGTTGACCAGCGTCCAGGTCATGCCCAGGGTCCACCACCAGGATGTCTTGAGCCGGACGGGCAGGATGTCGCCGAGGGTGTCGTTCGCCAACGCGAGCCGGCGTGTTGTGGCTTCTTCGTCCACCACGATCTGGGGAAAGCGCAGTTGGTCGAGGTCGGCGTAGGATTTGAGCGGCGACTCCCACCGATAGGCGTCGCCATGCCCGCCGCCGATCCGTGTCTCGTGCATGCCCCAGTCGCTCTCGGTGTAGACGTGGCGCACGGTGAAGTACGGCTCGATCACCCGGTCGTCGCACATCTGCGCGCCCCAGAAGCGCTCCTTGCGCAGCCGCATCTCCCAGCCGCGCGCCAATTCTCCCACGCATACCAGGTCAGCCGCCGGAATGATCTCATCCCAGCCGTTCTCCGGGTCGCAGAAGATGACCGGCCGGGTAGCTTCCAGTGCGTTGTGGCGATACCACAGCTCGCGCTTCTCCGCCTCGATGGGCTGGGCGGCGAGTTCCGCCACCTGGCTCGCCAGCCGGCGCAGCACCGCCCGATCGGCTGCGCTGATGGTGATCTCGTCCGCCGGCTGCGGCGGCGCGCTCAAAGTTGCTTGGGTTTGGTCGCTCATGATTCCTCCCACACGAAATCAGCCTTACCGGGGCGTGCGCTCAACCTGCTTCAGCCGGTTTGGGATATCAGGCGCCGACCTCAGTCGACGCAATAATGGGCGCACACAACTCACATGATCACCTGCTCTGCACCATCACCGGGCCGATCTCGACGTAATCCTTTCCATCGGATGTCAGCAGCCGCTGCCCGGTGGTCGAATCGTACAGCCCGATCCGCAGGCGGTAGGCTCCCTGCGGAGCCGCCGAATTCACGTTGATCTGATGCGGATCCGTCAGGTATTCGCCCGCGAGCCAGCCCGTGGTCGGCAGGCGGCCGCCGCCCGGCTCGCTGTCGCCGTAGCCCTGGATCGTGCCTGCCTCATCCACCAGGTGGACAAAAATCGTGTAGGGCCTGTCGGTGGCGACGCCGGCCTGCCAGTAGAGGGTCAGGGGGATCGTTGCGCCGGGCTGGAGGCCCTCGGTCGGCGCGGCCAAGTCGTAGCCGATCAGCCGGCCGGCCTGGTCGAACGCGACATCAGCCGGGTGTTGTGGCTTCGGCGGCGTTTGGTCGTGCGGACGGCCGTGCACCGTGACATCGCCCAGGACGACATGATCGGCCCCGCTCGTTGTCCGCAGCCGAACCTTGTCGGCTGCGCGAAACAGCCCCGCAATCAGCCGATAGCGGCCGTCGGGCAGATCAGCGCGGGGCCGGAACGTCGCCTGGGTGCGGATGAGCGTGCCGGGCTGCCACGCGTGGGTGGCATACGCGCCGCCCGGCGGCGCCTCCCACAGCGAAGCCACCTGCCCTGCCCCATCCAACAGTTGCACGAACGCCACATAGTCAGCCTGGGGTTGGTCAGCCGCTTGCCAGAAGAGATTCACCGGCCGCGCCTCGCCGGGCGCTACAGGCCGGTCATCCACTGTGTGGCCGAGCAGCCGCACAGCGTCGGTGAAGTCCTGCGCCCGCTCTGTCCCGATGGGCAGCCGCGCTGGATCAAGCTCGCGATCGGCCGGCGTCACGGTCAACTCGAACAGGCGGGCCGCGGCGCCCAACGAACGGCCGTCCATCTTCAACACATCCAGCGGCCGGGGATCCCCTTTCGGATACAGCGCCAAGTCCACGAAGTACTGTCCGGGCGGTGTCCCGGCGGGAATCAGGAGGCCCAGGCAGTCGGCGGAAGTATTGCGTATTGCGTGTTGCGTGTTGCGCGTCTGCCCAGATGCATCGCGTTCCGGCAGCAGTTCCGCATTCCGCATTCTGCATTCTGCATTTCCCAGCGGCTCATAGTCGTGCTGCGCCCAGATCCGGCCGATGCTATCCACCAGCCGCAAGCTCACCCCCAGGGCGGGCAGCGACGCGGGGACCCGCCAGCCCAGGGTGATCGGGAGGACGGCGTTGGTTGCGGGGAGCGGCTGGCGCGCAGCATCCACGCCGATCAGCTCCACGGCGTCATTCGTCCCGCGCAGTGGGAAGCGCACGGGCGGCGCATCGATTGCCTGCGGTTGCGACGTGACCGACCAACCGCTGAGGCGGGTCCCGGGGCCGTACCATTCGTTGATGAACGGCACAGCGCGCCCTCCCAGGTATCCCTCAACCTGCTTTTCCAAGATCGCGCCCAGCGCCAGGTGCGCGGGAAACCAGACCTTGCCACGCGCCAGCGCGTCTTCCAACTCGCCGGCGACCTCAGGCGTCCAGTCCGCGTCCGGCGTGAGTCGCGCGGTAGGACCGTCTCCGCTGCCATAGCTACGCCAATAGCCAATCTGCCAGGGGTAGATCGCGAAGACCGTGTCTTCGGGCAGTCCCTGCTCGACCGTGCGCGCGATCAGCGACCGGTAGTCGTCGCCGGGGTAACGCGGCACAAGGTAGAATGCCGTCAGGCTCGCCGCGCTTACCGCCACCACCAGGCCGAGCATCATGAGCGCCGCCCAGCGCGCTCGCGACCATATGGCATCCAATGCTGCGGCCAGCAACAAAAGGAATGGCGGCAGCGCCAACAAAAGAAGGCGCTCTCCGCGTTCGGGAAAGAACGGGTAGCGGAGACTGATCAGCCAGCCGAGCCCGAGCGCGGTGAGGGTGACAGTGCCGAGCATGGGGATTGCGGAGTGGCGATTGCGGAGTGCGGATTGATGATCGGATTTGGCCGACCTACCAACCCGAAATCCGAAATCCGAAATCCGAAATCCCAACCCCAGGACGAGCGGCGCCAGCAACAACAAAGCCAGCGGCCACCACGATGCCAGCGGTCCTTCCAGATGCCCGGCTGTGAACGCTGCCAGGTGACGTGCCATGTACAGCAGCGGGCCAAGCGGCTTGTCGGCGTCCTGGACGACCTTCTGGGAGACATACGGAACGAGTTTCGGCGCGGCGTAGATCACCCACGGTAAGTAGAGCACGGCGACGATGATCTGTGCGGCCAGCCAGCGTATCAGCGCGGACACGTCGCGGCGCCAACGCCAACATGCGTAGAGCGTCAATCCGATGGGCAGGAAGATGGCGTAGTATTGGGTGTAGAGCGCAGCGGTAGTGAGCAGGACATACGTGACAAGGTGACGAGGTGATGCGGTGACAAGGTGATGGGGTGATTTGCCGATTTGTTGACTTGCTGACTTGCTGATTCGCTCCATCGTCCGCCACGCCGTGACCAGCACGCCCATGCTCAGCAGCGCGACCAGCCCATACATGCGGACTTCCTGGCTGTAGTAGACGTGGAGCGGGCTGATCGCGAGCAGGAAAGCCGCAAGCAGCGCGGCGCGGCGACTCAGCATGCGCCGACCCGCCAGATAGATGGCCGGGATCGCCAGGACGCCGAACAAGACGGATAGGAGTCGCAGGCTGATCGGCCCGGCGCCGAGGAGGCCGAGCCAGCCCTGCAGCACAGCGTAATAGAGCGGGGGATGGATGTCCTGCGCCGTCAGCGCCGCCAGCTGCCCCAGGGGATGGGTGGCGAACCAGACGGAATAGCCTTCATCCCACCAAAGCGGCTGGAAGTCGAGGCGCAGGACGCGCAGTGCAAATGCGAGCAGGACGAACAACGCCAAGAGCAAGACGCCGACTCGGATGGAGTACCGAACCGGCGTCACCTCGCTCTTGGGTGCGTCCGGGACTGCTGTCATCGATCAGCGCGGGAACCAGGACAAGATCACATCATGGGTGCGGTCGAGCAAACTCCCGCTGATCGGATCGGATACTTCCTTGCCGCTGCCATCGACGACCACTGCGCGGTAACCGCCCGCCGCGCGTGGCGCCTCAAACTTAGCATTGTAGCGGAACTGGGAATCCGCCAGGCCAGGATAGGCATTCTGCCATTCACCGACAAACGCCGTTTCACCACCGCCGGAAGGGGATGTGATCTTCATTCTGTAACCGCCGCTGACCGGATTGCTGCCGGTCGGCCCCAGACGTCCCCAGAAGGTCACTACCCCAAAATCCGTATTGTCTGCGTTACGGAACTCCGCGCCGCCTTGCGAGAAGATGGCGGCGGGTGGCGGCGGGGGCGCCGCAGTGGGCTGCACGGGCGCGGGTGCAGGCTGAACCGGCCGCGGCGCAGCCGGCTGCGGCACGGCGGTGGGCGGCGCCGCGAGGGCGATCACTTCCACGCTCTGAGCCGCCGCGTTGGCGCTGACCATTTCACCGGAAATCCATGCCGGCCGGCCATTGAAGCTGAACTGCCACCAGGTGCCCGCTTGATTCTTGCCCGTGATCGCAAAGCTCTGTCCTTGCTGCACCTCGCCGATCTTGGTGAAGGTGGTGCCGGGGCCGGAACGCACGTTGGTCGCTCCGGGACTGGAGATCGTCATGCCGGCTTTTTCGGGCGTCGGGCTCGGCGGAACAGGCGTCGGTGAGGGTTCGAGCGTCGGCGCAACGGTCGCAGGCTGCGCTTGCCCGCTGGGCGCCGGAGCCTGCGCCTGTCCGCTAGGCGCAGGAGCCTGGGCCGCCGCCCCGCCGGGGGTAACGGTGGCCTTCGGTTTAGCAGGTGTCGGGGTGAAGGTGGGGCGCAGCGTCTTGATCGGCCCAGGCGTCACCGACGGACCGCCCCGAGCCCCGCCGGGTGCGTTCGCGCAGCCAGCCAGCGCCGCCAACATCAGCGCCAGGGCAATTAGCAACCAGAAACGAAACCGCATTGAACTATCTCCTTTCATCGCGCAAGCCAATAGGCGATATACGCCACCAAGTTGCGATAGGAATCGCCCTTCGTCGTGAACTTGGTGATTGGCGAGACGCGCGTGCCATCTGGCTTAGCCAGGTAGATCTGCCAGTCTGCCTCTGCAGCGCCTGGCAACTCGAATTTAAGGTTATACAAGTATTGGATCGTCCGCGTACCGCCACTGACCGAAGCAATCTCGTCGAACGCATCGCCGCGCGTTTGGACGGCGCTGCTAACATCAACCCCATCCCGAAAGACCTTCAAGATATAGCCGGGCAGTGGTTTTTCGTATGCTCCCGAACCTTCGTACACCTTCGCCCAAATCGTCAGCAGCCCCGTGTCGCGCTGGATGGGGAACTCCGGGCCACGTGCGATATCGAACGGCGGCAGCCGCGTCGGTGTGATCGTCGGCGTCGGCGGCGGCGGCGGAATCGGCGTCGGCGCGGGTGTCGGCGCGGGCGTCAGGATGGGCACAGCCTCCAACGGGCCGTTTGCCGTCACCAGATTCGCCGCCACCCACACCGGTTGATTTGCCACGCAGCATACCCGCCACCAATCGCCGGATGGCGTCTTCCCCAGGATCATTAGCTCTTCACCCTTTTGGGCCTGCCCAACCTGAGGGAAGGTTGCACCGGGGCCACGCCGACCGGTGATGCTGTCACTGTTCACGACAACGAACGGCGTCGGCAGCGCTCGCGGTCCGGCGGCGCGCGTCGGGCGATTCGTCTCGCTATCCAGAGTGGCTTCTGGCGTCCGTGTCGGAGGTGCTGTCGGACCGGGCGGCGGACTGTAGGTTGGCGTCTCGGTGGCGAACAGCACGACGCTGACGCTCCCCGCGGGGTCACTCACCGTGCTCGTGATCGCGCGGGCCGCGACAGGCGCTTCCACAGTCACGCCCGGCGGCAACTCGCCGCGAATAAGCGCCGGCGCGGTCGGCTGCAGCGGCGGCAGACCAGGCAGAGGGGTAAACGTCGGCCGCGGCGTCTTTGTCGCGGTGGGGACGGCGACCGACGGCGACCGTCCCACCAACGTTTCTCCTACCGAACAAGCCAAGCTCAGGCCCACCAGCGCCAGCGCGCTCAACCACAAGGCCACCGGCCGCGGTCTCGAACTCCGCATCGACATGCTCACTTCTTGTTGGTGAACACGACGTAGTACCACTTCGAGTTGGTCGGGCTCGTCGTATTGATGCGCAGTGGAGACGATTGCGGGTTGCCTGCCCGATCGACCACCGTTACCTCCCAAGGGCCGGGACCCAGCGGGGCCTGCACCCGGTTGCTATCCCACTTCAGATTGCTTTTAATGCACCGCAACCCCTTGCGGGTTGGATTTGGGCATTCTACGCCCACATTCGTCACGGGTTGCCCATCCTCAGGCCACTGCACAACCGTCCAGTCCCATCCGGCCGACTGCGACTCACCGGTCAGCCACTCCTGTCCGGTGGCGACATTGCGAATGCGCAGCTTGTATCCCCATAGCGGCACTGCGCCATTGTGGATCACCGCGTCGACCCGGAAGTAGTCTTGCTCCAGGGGATACTCCTCCGCTGCGCCTTCAATCCGGAACGGCCACGCAAAGGTCGGTGTCGGCGCAATAGTAGGCGGAGCAGGAACCGTCGGCGGCGGTGGCGGCGGCGGCGGGACATTCAGGACCTCGGCCACCGTCCAGAGTGGACCATCAGCGCGCACCAGCGAGTCGGAAATCCAAACATCGCCGCCGTTGACGCAGCAAACCTTCCACCAATCCCCCGCCTGATTGCGTCCAACCACCGTGACTTGCGTCCCTGCATCCAGCCGCGTCACGACAGGATAGGCCACACCCGGCCCCTGACGCACGTTGGCTTGTTCTTTAGTAACAACGTACACCGGCGGCAACGGCGTGCCCGTCGGCGGCGGCGTAGCCGTCGGCGGGCCGGGTGTGGGTGTGATCGTCGGCTTAGCAGGTGGGACGAACGGCCCGGTTGTGGGTGTGGTCGTGGGTGTCGGCGTAGCCGTCACGATAATCACCACCACCGTTTGGACCGCGGGCCCTCCGGCTTGAGATTGGGGCACGAAGATGGATTGACCGGAACCCGGCACGAACGGCATGGGAGTCGACTGCGCAGCCGTCGGCAGGACAACCCCCGGAAAGCGCGTCGCATCCAGGGTCGGCGTTGCGATGCGGACGCTGCCTGCCACCGGTGTCCAGGTCGGGCGCGGAGTACGCGTCGGCGTAACCGTTGCGGACGACTGACTGGCCAGCAACTGTGTCGCAGAACACCCCAAGACACCGAGCGAAAGCACCAGGAGGGCGCCCAAGAGCACCCCGAAGGTGCGTTTGTGCATCGTGTGCAACCTCTCAGCGCACCTCTCGCGAGCCTGCAAGAGATGCCCCATGTGCCACAAATTTCGCTTCCGCTGACGCATGTCTCGCGAGAAGCTCCTTTTTTGCCTCCGTGGAGTATAGCACAGATCACAGTGACCGACAATCGACATGGACTGTCCATCTACAGACGCCGCGGACCGCCCGGAGGTTGCAGATTGCGTCATTTGAGATTTGGCCGTTTCTGGTGTATCATGGCGCCTGCTTCATTCTCTGCCCGACAAGGAGAAGGCGTACCATGCAAGTGCTCCTCATCAAGAATGTAGAAGGCCTGGGCCGCATCGGAGATATCAAAGAAGTCGCCGGCGGTTATGCGCACAACTACCTATTTGCGCGCAAGTTAGCGGTGCCCGTCACCGAAGGCGCTATCAAGCAGGCCGAGCTCAGCAAAGAGGCCGACAAGCGGCGCAAAGAGCGTAAGGTCAATGAAGGCAAAGCGCTCGCCAATCTGATGGAAGGTAAGAGCATCGTCTTCCACGCACGGGCCGGCGAGGGAGACCGCCTGTATGGCTCGATCACCAATGCCGATATCGCCGACAAACTGGGGCATGAGATCGGGCAAGAAGTGGACCGCCGCTTCATCGAGGTCGAGCATCCGATCAAGACGGTGGGAGAGCACCGCGTTACTGTTAAGACCGGGCCAGGGGCCTCCGCCACCGTTTTCGTGCGGGTCGAGCGAGCGGCAGACGCTTGACGGCGCACCTGTGACGCATCCTGCCTGAACCGACTGGTCTGGGAGTCCGTTACCATCACTATGATTCATCCTGAGTGGGATTCGCGCATATGCGTGGCGCCTCGCTCAGGATGTTTGTTTTCCGGGCCCATGCGCGAACCATCAGCGTCGGGCCTCTCACGCGGCTCTCATCTTGCGGCGCGATCCTGAAGGCATTGAGCACCAGGCAGGTCCTATGCGTATCCTGATTGTCGAAGATGAGACTGCCTTGGCGCAGACGCTGCGCCGAGGCCTGACGGAAGAGCATTACGCGGTCGACGTCGTTGCGGATGGCCGCGAGGCCGTCGACTACGCGCTGGCCGCGCCCTATGATGTCATCATCCTCGATGTGATGCTCCCCGGCCTCGATGGCCTGGCGGTCTGCCGTCGCTTGCGCGAGGCTGGTGTCGATAGCCATGTCCTGATGCTCACCGCGCTAGGCGCTGTCGACGACCGCGTGCGCGGCCTTGACAGCGGCGCCGACGACTACCTGCCGAAACCGTTCGCCTTCAGAGAGCTGCTGGCGCGGCTGCGTGCATTGGGGCGCCGGACGCGTGAGATTCAGGTTGGGCCGCTGTGTGTGGCCGATCTTATGCTCGATGAAACGACGCATGAGGTGCGCCGCGGCGCGCGGTCCATCGATCTCAGCCCGCTCGAATTCCGCTTGCTGCACTGTCTGATGCGGCACTCCGGCCAGGTATTGTCCCGCGAAGCGATCCTCAACCAGGTCTGGAGCTTCGATTACGCCGGCGGCTCCAACGTTGTTGACGTGTACGTCCGCTATCTGCGCCACAAGATCGAAGCGCCAGAGGAAACGAAGCTGCTGCACACTGTGCGCGGCATCGGCTACAAGATCGCCGAGAGCGAGTGACAGCGAGTAGCGTTTATGCTTTCCATCCGGCAACGCCTGACGCTTTGGTATACGCTCGTCCTCATGTTTGTGATGGTTGCGTTTGCCGCAGTGATTTTCGTCGGAGGCGCATGGCAACTGGAGCGGACCACGGATCGAGAACTCCAATTCACCGCCCGTCAGTTGACGGGACCGCTGTTACGCAGCGAAGACCCCCTCGTTGTCGATACATCCTATCGATTGTTGACCCTCGACGGGCAAGTCGTTCGCTCGGCCGGGTTGCCGGCGCGGCGCGTGCCCGTGAATCCAGCCGTGTTGAACGCCGCGCTTCGTGATCAGTCTTGGTTCGAGACGGTGCGGACCCCGCCGATTCCGCCCGAAGGACCGCTTCCCGAAACCAACGTCCGACGCCAGTTGCCGGTGGCGCCGGCCATCCGGGTGCTCTCCATGCCCATCGGCAGGCCCACTCGCTTGATCCTGCAAGTAGGTAAGGTCGAAGCGGATGTCCCGCGTCTGCGGGCTCTGCTGCTCACCACACTGGCCGCCGCCCTGATCCTGGGGCTGCCGGTCGCTGCCATTGGCGGGTGGTGGCTGGCAGGTCGCGCTCTGGCGCCGGTGCAGGCTATGACGGATACTGCCAATCGCATCGAAGCCGAGAATCTGGCCGAACGGCTGCCGCTGCCGCCGCGCAACGATGAGCTCGGCAAGTTGGCGCACACCTTCAACCAACTCCTGGACCGTCTTCAGGCGGCATTTCAGCGCGAACGCCGCTTCACCGCCGATATCTCGCACGACCTGCGTACGCCACTGGCGCTCATGAAAAGCAGCATCGGGGTGGCGCTCAACCGGCCGCGCAGCATGACCGAGCTTCAGGGCACGTTGGTGGAAATCGACGGGCAGGTCGATCGGCTTTCCGGTATCTTGGATGCTGCGCTGACGCTCGCTCGAGCCGACAGCAGCCAGTTAGGCGAGCACTTTGCGCCGCTCAACCTGAGCGAGCTGTTGATTGATCTGGCAGATACATCGACGCCCTATGCCGAGGAAGAGCACAACCAGACTGTGGCCTGCGACATCGCCCCTGATCTGTGGGTGAAGGGCGATCGCGACTATCTCACGCGCCTCTTCCTCAACCTGCTGGACAATGCCATGCAATACACGCCGCCGGGTGGGACGATCCGTTTGACGGCTGCACCGCACGGAGAGCGGATCGCGGCGGTGATCGAAGACGATGGCCCTGGCATTGCGCCTGACGACCTTGCGCATATCTTCGATCGCTTTTATCGCGCCGACAAGGCGCGCACCGGCGGCGGCCGTGAGCACGCGGGGCTCGGTCTCAGTATCGCGCAGGCGATTGCGCACACACATGGCGGCGAGGTGACAGTAGAAAGCAGGCAGGGGCAGGGGAGCAAGTTTACGGTCTGGCTGCCGAAAGAGAACCACGAAGCGTAAAATTGCTGGAACTTGATGGGAACTCGTTGTGCAATTCCGGCGTCTTGCAAACTGTCTGACAAGACATACCAAGCACAGGAGAATCGTATGGACCTCCCGATCCTGATCGCTATCCTGGCCCTGCTGGCCTGGACGTTGCTACCGCAACTCGACCGCTATGCCGAAGCCGAGGTCAAAGCCGAGGGCGTCCCCTCTTACCTCGCTCGCCTGGCGCGCTGGGTGAACCAGTAAGCCTGAACTGTCTGGAATTGCCGATTCGCCGGAGCGCCGCGACATGTGGCGCTCCTTCTTTTTGCCCGGGCTTCCCTCGATTGGCACGAATTTCATAGCGCAACGCGTCAGAAAACTGAGCGCCGTCATAGCCGAGCGCACTGTGACGGCGTATCCTCCTGTAGAGATGTTGCCGCGTCTCTACACCAGTGTTCGCGAAGGAGCAGCACACATGCGTGAGTTCATCGACGGCGCTACGGCGGTTGCCCGCGGCGCCCTGGATTCCGGTTGCGACTTCTTCGCTGGCTACCCGATCTCCCCGGCGACACCACTGCTCCTTCACATGATCCGCGAGTTGCCGAAGACAGGTGGCGTCGCCATCCAGGCCGAAGACGAAATTGCCGCCATCTGCATGTGCATCGGCGCGGCGATGACCGGCGGTCGCGCACTCACAGCCACCTCCGGCCCCGGCATCAGCCTCTACAGCGAGAATATCGGCCTGGCGATCATGGGTGAAGTGCCGCTCGTCATCGTAGACGTACAGCGGTTAGGCCCGGCGACGGGTGGCGCGACGACGCCCGGTCAGGGGGATGTGCAATTCGTTCGCTGGAGCACCTCGGGCGGCTATCCGATTATTGCGCTGGCGCCGAGCAGCGTCGCCGAATGCTACAGCTTCACCCGCCGCGCCTTCGATCTGGCCGAGCGTTTCCGCTGCCCCGTCTTCCTGCTGACTGACAAGGAGATGTTCCTGTCGATGAGTACGGTGGAGGTCGCCGCATACGAATCTCCGCCGGTGCGAGCACGCGCCGCAGCAGCGGCAACGCCGGAAGACGCCTTTATCCCCCACGGCCTTGCTCCAATGGATGCGTTGCCTTTCACGCCCATCGGTGGCTCCCACATCGTCCGCTTCACCGGCTCGAGCCACGATGAGTACGGCTTTCTGACGAAAAACCCGGTTGCCATCGGCCGGCTCAATGAGCATCTCCGGTGCAAGATCGAGGATCACGCCGACGAGATCGATTTTGCCCGCTCCGATCTCCAAGAGGATGCCAGCACGCTGTTCATCTCCTACGGCATCACGGCGCGAGCGATGGCGGAGGCCGTGCTGCAAGCGCGCACGGCCGGACGTGCCGTCTCCAGCCTGACAGTGCAAAGCCTGTGGCCCGTGCCCGAAGCAGGCCTCATCGGGGCCCTCTGCGGGCTAACCTGCGCCGAGGGGGTCGAACGCGTCGTCGTGGCCGAGTTGAACCACGGAGATTTCCGGCGTGAGGTGGAACGCGTCATCTATCGCTGGGCCGCCGAGACGCGTCGTCGTCCGCTGCAGATCGTGGGGATCCACCGTGTGGATGGTGAGTTGATCACGCCGAGCCAGTTCCTTGAGGCGTTGCTGGCTTGACCAACGATGCGATACGTGATGCGTGAGAGAAAATCACTACGCATCACGTATCACGTTTCACGTAGCACGCAACAAGAGCCTAGCCATGACCCTACCCAACTCTTTTTTCACCACCTACCGCAATGAGCGATCGTACCCCTTCTGTCCCGGCTGCGGGCACGGGCTGATCCTCAACCAGCTCAACCGGGCGCTGATCGAGTTGGGTCTCGATCCGAAACGCGTCGTCATCGTCAGCGATATCGGCTGCCAGGGTCTGGGCGATCAGTACTTCATCACCAATGCCTTCCACGGGCTGCACGGCCGCAGCATCGCCTATGCCACCGGCATCAAGCTGACCGATCCTGACCTGAAGGTCATTGTGCTGATCGGCGACGGCGGGACGGGGATCGGCGGCGCGCACCTGCTGAACGCGGCACGACGTAACGTCGGGCTGACGGTGTTGGTGTTCAATAACTTCAACTTCGGCATGACGGGCGGCGAGCACAGCGTCACTACGCCGCTTGGCGGGATCACGGCGACGACGCGCGACGGTAACCTGGAGCGGCCGCTCGATCTGTGTGCGACGGTGGCAGCCAACGGCGCAGGCTTCGCCTGGCGCGGCACCGCATTCGATCGCGACCTGGCGGCTGTCATCGCAGATGCGATGCGGCGCGAATGCTTCGCTATGCTCGACATCTGGGAGCTGTGCACCGCCTACTATGTACCCAACAATGAGTTCTCGCGAAAGATGCTGGAGGAGATGCGTGTCGCGCTTGAAATGAGGGCAGGCACGGTGCATCGCGAGGCGCGATCGGAGTATGCGCACGCGGTGCGCGCAGCCGGTGCAGAGCACTCCGGGCAGCCTGCGCTTGCGCCGAAACCCATCGCGCCGCACTTCGCATCCACTCTCGCTCGCGAGTTCCGCTTCGTCATCGCCGGGTCGGCAGGCGGCAAAGTGCGCTCGCTGGCGCGCACGCTCGGAGAGGCGGCGCTGCTTTCGGGGCTGTGGGCCGCGCAACAGGATGACTACCCGGTGACGGTACAGACGGGGCACAGCATCAGCGAGCTCATCTTCAGCCCGCGGGAGATCCTCTTCACGGGCGTGATCCGGCCCGATGCGCTGGTGTTGCTCAGCGAAGAAGGCCTGAGGATGTCCGGGCGCTACCTGGCAGCGCTGACCGGTGAGAGTTGGCTGTTCACCACGCCCGCGTTCGCTGCTTTGGAAACGCCGGCGCGCAAAGTAATCCTCGATTTCGATGCGGCGGGCGTAGGCGACAGCAAAAAACAGTTGGCGCTGTTGCTGGCCGGCGCGGCGCTGCGGCAACTGGGACTATTTCCACTTGAGGCGTTGGAGGAGGCGATCCGGCGCGGGCAGCGAGGACCGATCGCAGAAGCTAATCTGGAGGCTCTCAGACAAAGCGTGCTCATAGCGGACCTGCCGGCAAATCCCCGATCTTGATTGCCGCAACTTGATCAACTGTGAACGGCGGATCATACAACGTTCGATCCAGATGATGGGCTCGGAACAGGTCGGCGATGAAGTGCATGCGGTCGGATAGTTTCCCCCAGTCCTCCGCGCCGGTCTCGTCCAGGCTGTCAGGTGTGGGATCGACCTTGTTCAGGAGCGCTTGCAGCTCGGGATGGGTCGTGTGCTCTAGCAGCGGAGGAAACGCGGCCTGCAGGTCTTGCCCCAGGCGCAACACCTGACCACCAGGCAATCGCAACGTCATCAGGTACTCCGTGATGACCGTCCGCCCCAGGCGCTGAAACTCCTCGGCCAGCCGATCGCGGGCGCGGAAGAGCGCGCCTGCGCGACCGAAGAGGTGTCGCAGGGCCAGGCGGACCCTGGACATTGGCGCGGGGAACAATTCGGCCAGTAGACGGCGTCGCAGCTCCGCCGGGTTGTAGATGGGAGCGTCCAGCGCCGCGACGATTTCCGGCTGCAGTCGCGTCTGCTCGTGAAACCCGATCTCCAGGTTGGCGAGCAGCAATAACTCGGCTCGGGTTTTCTCCTCCGGCTCACGCAGAACCTGATGATAATGCGCGAAAGCTCGACGTAGCCAGCTCTGCCCCTCAGGCGGTTCACCGGTGCGCAGATTGGCGCAGAAAGCCGCCAACTTCTCATCGTCTGGTTGACCAGCAGCGAACGAAGCCAGGAAACGCGCAAACTGGAAGCCGATCTCCTCGAACACC
Organism: Anaerolineae bacterium; assembly: GCA_025454565.1. Taxonomy (GTDB): domain Bacteria; phylum Chloroflexota; class Anaerolineae; order CG2-30-64-16; family CG2-30-64-16; genus JALOOE01. Next base: position 4,948 of record JALOOE010000002.1, on the reverse strand, counting down.
CTGTTGTTACCGCGTGCCACCGCATCGCTGCTCCGTTGAAAGGCAGATGCGGGATTGATGGCCTGCCACAGTACTGCCGCCGCGCCTGAGATACTCCGTGCGCGCTCCCCGGAAAGCTGCGCGCCGTCAGCAGCCATCTCCCGAACAGCCTGCTCCGCAACGCCAGAGTCGTCGATCAGGGCCTCCAGCGCGCGGATCAGATCCTCCTTTCGGATGCTTTGTCCAGCTTGCTTGGATGCCCACGTCGCCACCGTGCACCAATTGGCGCCCGGCCCCACCAAAGCGGCCATTGCTACGGCCAACTCGTGATAGCACTGAGTGATTCGGAGATTGCGCGCCACCGGATCAGCCAGCGCGGCGATGGCCGTGACTTCAGCGGTCGTCGGAAGAGACAAGCGCGTTGCGGTCACATTGCATCTCCCCATCCCACCATTCTCGCTGCCTGCTAATCCAGTGCGCCAAGAAGCTCAAAGCTGTTACAACGAGATGACGTGCTTACCTACCAGATACGCGGTCACGGAGCGCCATGACACCGTCGCACCGGCCAGCGTCCGTTCGTATAGCGCCTGGACAGCAGCCAGCTCTTCGGCACTCAAGGACGCTGCCAGGCGGTCTCCATAGCTTGGGCGGTCGTTGCGGGCGGCTGAGCCGAACCAACGCCCCAACATGGCCGGCGTGATACGCGTCTCGGACAACGCCTCTTGGCTTTCCACCGCGACATCGGACAACCCGGCTGCGGTGAATGCGGCCTGCAGGTCAGCCTCATGCCAATTCACCAGCGGATCGGCGGGGTCGGCGTAGATCGCCTCCTCGGCGGCGCGCACCTTTTCGGCCAATGCACCGCCCAAGGGGGTGAGATCCACCAGCGCGTAGAGACGCTGCGTGTGCTGCGGCACCAGCTCCGCCAGGCTGATGATGCCGTTGGGCCGCAGCAAGGCGACGAGGTGAACCACGGAGGCACGGAGCACACTGAGAGATTCTAAATGGTTCTCCATGTCTCCGTGGCGAGCTAATCGTCCTGGATTGAGCGCGCCGCGTCCCACGATGGCATCGAATCGCACGTCGCCCTCGCCGCGCAACGCGAACAGTTCCGGCAGCTCGGCCAACCTGCCTTGGAGCACGACGGGGCGCTCGACCTGCGGCAGCCGGGCCGCGATTTCGCGCAGCGCGTCCGCTTCGGCGGCGGTGGCGGCCAACGACCAGACGCCGCCCTCCGGCGCACGCCGCGCCGCTTCCCATGTCAGCAGACCGCTGCTTGCGTTGATGTCCAGCACCAGACTGTGTCGTTGGAGCCTGGCGGCATCCAGCACTTGATCGCGCTGGCGCGCCAGCCGTTCTCCCGCGCCGCTGATCGCACGCTGGAGCCAGTGATCGCGGTCGCCGCGCGCCGCCGCGCCGGTGAAGGTGAGCGTCTCGACTGCGCCGAAGCCTTCGCCGCCTTCCATCATGGCCGCAAGCTGCGCTTCCCGTCGCCGCTCGACCTCAACCTTGACCTTCGCCTCGTATCCCAGGTTGCTCGGCTGATAGAAGACGCGGCCTTGCAGCGCATCGGGCAGGTATTGCTGCGCCACCCAGTGATCGCGGTATGCATGGGGATATAGGTAACCCTCGCCGTGGCCGAAACCCTCCTTGTCGCGGTTGCCGTCGCGCAGGTGCGCCGGCACCTCGGCCTCCTGCTCCTTCTCCACTGCCTCCAGCGCATCGAAAAACGCCATGCCCGAGTTGCTTTTTGGCGCCGTCGCCAGGTAGAGCGCGGCCTCGGCCAGGTGAAAACGACCCTCCGGCAGCCCGACGTACTCGAACGCCTGCGAAGCCGCCATCACGACGCGTAACGCATTGGGATCGGCCAGCCCCACGTCCTCGCCGGCGAAGACGATCATGCGGCGAAAGATGAAGCGCGGCTCCTCGCCTGCGTAGACCATGCGCGCCATCCAATAGAGCGCCGCGTCAGGGTCGGAGCCGCGCAGACTCTTGATGAATGCGCTGATCGTGTCGTAGTGGACGTCCCCCTCTTTGTCGTAAAGCACGGCGCGACGCTGGATAGACTCTTCGGCGATGGCGCGGGTGATACGAATTGCGAATTGCGAATTGCGAGCTGCCGAATCCGTGTCCTTGGGGGCAGGCTCAGGCGCAGTAGTTTCGACCGCGAGCTCCAGGGCGTTGAGCACGCCGCGGGCGTCGCCGTTGGCGACATCCACCAGGTGCGCCAGGGCATCGTCGTCGACCTGAACGTTGAGCTTGCCGTAGCCGCGTTCGGGATCGGCCAACGCCTGGCGCGCGACCGCGAAAAGATCGTCTTGCGTGAGCTGCTTGAGCTGGAAGATGCGACTGCGGCTGACGAGCGCCTTGTTGACCTCAAAATAGGGGTTTTCTGTGGTCGCGCCGATCAGGATCACCGTGCCGTTCTCAACCCACGGCAACAGCGCGTCCTGTTGAGCCTTGTTGAAGCGGTGAACTTCATCCACGAAGAGGATGGTGCGCTGGGCGAATTGGCCGCGGCGATCTTGCGCGGTGGCGATTGCGGCGCGGATATCTGCAACGCCAGCCAGCACGGCATTGATGGCGATGAAGTGCGCCCGCGTGGTGTTGGCGATGATGCGGGCGAGCGTGGTCTTGCCGGTGCCGGGCGGCCCGTAGAAGATGACGGAGCTGAGCTGGTCGGCCTGGATCGCGCGGCGCAGCAGCCGGCCCGGTCCGACGATGTGTTCCTGGCCGATGAACTCGTCGAGCGTGCGCGGGCGCATCCGCGCCGCGAGGGGCGCTTCTTTTTCAGTCAGCTCGGCGCGCCGCGCGTCGAAGAGGTTATCAGGCTTGTTCATGGCTTGATTGTAGCACAGAAAGGGGGGGAACCGGAAGCCGGATGGCAAGAATCGGGTTCAGAGTGTTGGGACAACGCGGCGGAAGTGCGTTATAATCCGGCCATGAGTGGAGAGAAACCCCGACCGCCAACCGACACGCGCTCCTTCCGCCGCAAGAACGACCGCAACCTGGCGCTTGCCGTCGTGATCTTTCTGGTCGGCGTCGGCGGCGCGTTGATCGCGCTGATCTATGGCAGCAGCGCACTGATCCTTGGGCTCACCTGTCTGCTGGCTGGATCGGGCGTCTTCGGCTTGGTGTGGCTGATCCTGACGCTGATGGAACGGTGGGCGGGAGAATAGAGAGACGAGATAGAGAGACGAGATAGAGATAGAGAATGGGCGCGTCACCCCTCTATCTCTATCTCTTTTCTCTATCTCTTTTCTCTACCCTCCGACAAACTTCACCTTGTATCCCAACGCCGTCAGCTTCTCCGCCACTTTTTCCCGTTGATCCCCCTGGATTTCCAGTTCTTCGTCCTTGAGCGTGCCCCCGGCGCCGCACGATTCCTTCAGCGTGGTCAGCAACTCCTTGAGTTTCGCGGGTGTATGCTGCAAACCATAGACGACGGTCACGGTCTTGCCGGCCCGCCCTTTGCGATCACGCTTTACATAAGCGACCTGTTGTCGTGCAGGGAGATCGATCTTGTGGCACACACACGGGTCTCGGCCGCAGCGAGGACAAAGCTTGGCGGGCTCAGGGTCGGTGGAATAGACGATGCGGGACATGGCGCCTCGAAGCTACAAACTGGAAGCTTGATGCCGGATATAATGCGAGTATACCTCATCGCCCCACACTTGCCAAGCGCCAACCGCCAGTTTCCAGCTTCTAGCTTCTGGCCCGCTGTGATACAATCCCTCTGTATCTGTCGCTCACGAAAGGGCTGCCCGTTGGATACCATCGAATCTTTCGCCGAGAAGGTCATCACCAACGTCGAGAAGGTCATCGTCGGTCAGCGGGATGCCATCGAGTTGCTGCTGACCGCCCTGTTGTGCGAAGGTCATGTGCTGATCGAGGACGTGCCGGGCACCGGCAAGACGATGCTCGCCCGCGCGTTGGCGATCTCGTTGGGCGTGACGTTCAAGCGTTTGCAGTGCACCCCCGATCTGATGCCCAACGATGTGACCGGCGTGTCGATCTACAATCAGCCGGCGGGGCGCTTCGATTTCATTTCGGGCCCGGCGTTCGCTAATGTCTTGCTGGCTGATGAGATCAACCGCGCCACGCCGCGCACGCAGGCGGCTCTGCTGGAGTGCATGGGCGAGCGGCAGATCACCGTGGACGGCGTGACCCGGCCGCTCAACAGGCCGTTCATTGTGTTGGCAACGCAGAACCCGGTCGAATACGAGGGCACCTTCCCGTTGCCCGAAGCGGAACTCGACCGTTTCTTGCTGAAGCTCAAGCTCGGTTATCTGGACCCGGAGGCCGAGAGCAGAATGCTGGTCAATTTGCGCCAGCAGCATCCGATTGAGACGCTGACGCCGGTGGTCGATGCTGCAGATACGCCCGATTTCTCTCGGCAGATTTGGGACGTCCACGTCGATGACACGGTGCGCGATTATATTGTGCGTCTGGTCAATGCGACGCGCACGCAACCCGATCTACTGCTCGGCGCCAGCCCGCGCGGCAGCCTGGGGCTCTACAAGGCAAGCCAGGCGTGGGCGATCCTCCACGGCCGCGATTACGTGCTGCCCGATGATGTCAAGCGGTTGGCGCCCCTCACCCTGGCCCATCGCTGCCTGGTGCATCCTGAGAGCGCGCTGCGCGGCCGCACCGCGGGCAAGCTGATCGCCGATCTGCTGAGCCAGGTGCCGCTGGATCTCGGCAAGGTGGGATGAGGCGATGCTCTACCTCGTCGCCACCCCGATCGGCAACCTGGGCGACATCACGCTGCGGGCGCTCGAAACGTTGCGTAGCGTCGATGTCATCGCCAGCGAGGACACGCGCAAGACCGGTTTCCTTCTGAAGCATTTCGACATCCACAAGCCGCAGATCGCTTTTCACGAGCACAACGAGGAACGCGCCGGCGAACGGATCATGGCCCTGCTGGAAGAAGATAAGTCGGTGGCGGTCGTCACGGAGGCCGGCACGC
>JALOOE010000127.1 GCA_025454565.1 Anaerolineae bacterium | reverse complement strand
CGCATCCACGTCTGCGACAAACCAGATCTCGACATGAGCCGCGGGCGATTCGGTGCAATGGCCGGCGGTCAGGAAGAGGGTGGGCGAAAGCAGTGTGCCACTGCAACGCCACAGGGGGTTGTGGTTGGCATCTTGCGCGACCATCAACCCCACGTAGGGATGGCGCTCGCCATCCGGTTCGCCATCGGTGATGGCTGCCGCCGGAGCGACTACGGCCAACACCAATACAAGGGTGAGAACCAGCAAGAGTTTTGTGCGCATGGTCAGCCTCCGAGTGATGTGAGTGGATTGATCGACTGGAAATTGACGAGCGGGTCTTGTTCGAATGGCTTCCTCCTTTGCGCAGATCAATCATTGCGACAAGGAACAGTGTGAGGTTCGCCGGGATAGCTGCCCCGACGACCCTCATTTCTTTGTCTCACCGCCTCCTGTGACAAGGCGGGCTAGCGCGATGGAACGCACACCCTGGCACGGGTTGTCCGGGTTGTTCCGGCCCAATGCGGAACGGGCGCATCATCTCGTTGTCCTCGTGTTCGACGATGTGACAGTGCCAGACGAACTGACCGGGTGTGTTGAACTGAGCGCGAATGCGCGTGACCTGTCCCGGGTAGGCGAGGACGGTGTCCTTGAAGCCCGATTCCCACGGTTCCGGTGGTGTGATGACACCGTCTAGCTGGATCGGCTGGACAACAGCGCCATTGGCATCGAGCACCAGACCCTCGCGGTTCACCACCTCGAATACCACCTCGTGAACGTGCATGGGGTGCGCATCGCCGGTCGTGTTGTAGAACTCCCAGACCTCGGTCGCGCCAACGGCGGGATTCTCGGTGACGGGCTCCATCCACATCCGTTCCGTCCAAACTCCTGGCGGTGTGTTCGGGACGATGCTATCGGGACCGACCGTGCCGAGCAGCGCCTCCATTGGGCCCTCAACCATGCCGCCGCCTGCATCGTACCCCATGCCCATCTTTTCGATCAAGGCAAGCGGGCGGGTGACCGTTGCCGCGGGCAGCGGTATGATCGCCGGCAACACCAGGTTCAGCGGAGGCGTCGTCGGGTCGGGGGCGAGCGCCGGCACGACGCGGAACTGCATGATCTGCCCCGTCGTTGCCTGATCGGCGACCGGGAAGTCGCTCCCCGGCACGCCGCCGCCAAACGGTTCATCGGGGCCGATGTTGCCGAGCACATAGTTGCCAACCGGCACATTGGTGAAGTCGACGATCACATCGGCGCGTTCCGCCAGGCCCATCAGCAGCCGGTTGCCATTGAGCGCAGTAAGGTTGACCGGCGCCGCCAGAAAACCGCCTTCGTTGCCGATTTGCCACACCTCGACACCAGGGATGTTGGCGAAGTCCAGGATCAGCACGCGGGACTGGCAGCCGTTCAGGAAGCGAAGGCGGTAGCGGCGCTTCTCCACAGTCTGAAAAGGCCACGTATTGCCGTTGACCATGATCGTATTGCCGAAGAACTCCGGGTTCCAGATCGGCGAGAAACCCATGTCCGCCGGGATAAGGGGGCCGACGATTGTATCGAAGAATGCTCTGGTGTCTGGGTAGAACAGCGAGCCATCGGCGTTGAACGAGCGATCCTGGATCGCGATGGGGATCTCGTAATAGGTCTTGTTCGACGGGAATTTTTCTCCCGCTTTGGGCGCCGGGCCGGGCAGAACAGCCGGCGTAGCGGTGCGTGAGTCGAGCACGGCGCCGTCTCCGGCCGGGCCGCCGCGGATGATGTAGAAGCCCGCTGGCCCGGCGTAGACGTTTAGGCGTGTCATGCCGAGTGTGTGGTCATGGTACCAAATGGTCGAGGCGCGGTTCGCATTCGGATATTGGAAGGTGGCGAAGCCAGGTCCCCATGTGACGCCATAGGCAGCCGAGGCCTTGCCCGCGAAGAAGTTGTACCAGGTACCACGGTCGGCGTACCCGGCGGGGATGTTGTTGGCAGCCGGCAGATACCAGGCCTCTGCATAGCCGTCGCTGTCGTCGCCGACGCCGACTGCACCGTGCACGTGCGTGACCATCGGGACGGGGCCAGTGTATGGCCCCGGTGTCGACGTGAACGTCGGCCGGGTGTCGCGGTGCATCAAACCGCCGGGCGGATTGGCCCAGTGCAACGTCGGGTCGACCGGCAGCAGATGCGGCAGGTAGTTGCCATTGGCGGCCACCAGTTCGTTGATCCACTTGATGCGCACAGGCGTGTTGGCCTTTGCCTCGATAGTGAGAGATGGCGCATTATGGAGGAGCAGTGCGTTCTTACTGCCCCCGCCATTGACGGAGCCGTAGCCCCACACCGTGGTGCTCGGCAGGCCCGCCGGCAGAATCTGCTGCGTGATCTGCCTCATCGAAATCTCGTAGTAGTCCGCGTTCTTGCCACCCTTTTGCTTGATGGTGCCCGCCTGCGGCATGACGGGCGGGATCAATAAGGGTGTGACATACTTCGGAATGTTCACAGGATTCAGCGTACCGCCTGGAATCGCTGCCAGGACGCGTGCGGCATAGCGTGCTGATCGCCGTCCCGCGGGGCGGATGGCGGGCTGGGCAGACGCATCTCCGAGATCTACCCTGCCGACCAGGAACAAACCTGCGCCGGCGGCCACAGTGTATTTAATAAAATTGCGGCGGGTGGTCATACGTTCTATCCTTTCAGAACGCGAAACAACAAGATTCACTCCACGCTGGCATTGGATATTCGCTGTACTTGTAAATATCAAATCTACTACGGAAATAAAGCGATCTCACCTACAATCATCTGCGCTTCTTTCGCCCACGGTCTTGTGCGATTGCTCGATACACCGGTGCGGCGCAAGCCCCCGGGGCAATGCGGGCGGATCACCTCCTTTCGAGCGAAATATTCTCATTGGCCGACCTGGAGGGAACCGATGGTGCTCTGACTGCGATATGGACTTCAGCGGAAGATAGCCCCCCAGCAACAATCAATACAACTTCTAATGCTATCGTGGAGCGTGCAAACTGGATTCCAAGAATTGGAACAAAGTATACATTGCGGAGATTGCATTTCGTATTACGAATAATACTGATAGGGCGTTGGCATACTGCGAACACTCAGCCGGGACGGGGGGGCGAGGCAGAGCGTCCGAGAAAGCAGAGGTAGAAAGCCGGAGCCTGGCTTGATTCTATCGTTGTTGCTCTGATGCGAGGACAGGGTTCTCGCGCAGCCATGCGTACATCAGCACCCCGCCGGCCACCGCAACATTCAACGACTCGGCCTTGCCCACGATCGGCAGCCTGGCCCAGGCCTCGATGTGCGCTGCCACATCGCCGGAAAGGCCGCGCGCCTCATTGCCGAGGACGAGCGCCACACCGTCGCGCCACAGCCCTTCGCCCCAGCGCACGCCCAGGTGCGGGTCCGCGCCGACCGGCCGGAAGCCGCGGGCCTTGAGCCAGGCGAACAGGCCGCCGACATCGGCTGCGCTGATGACGGGCAGATTGAAGAGGGAACCCATGCTGCCGCGGACGGTTTTCGGGTCGAACGGATCCACGCAAGGTTCGATGAGGAGGATCGCCGCGGCGCCGACCGCGTCGGCCGTGCGAATGAGCGTGCCGAGGTTGCCGGGGTCTTGAAGGCGGTCGAGGACGATCACTAACTCATGCCCCGACAACTTCAGCGAGGCCAGCGTTGCTTCCGGGATGCGAAAGGTCGCGACGATGCCCTGCGGCTCCTCCCGCTCCGACAACGTCTCCATGACATGCGCCGACACGCTTGACAGCGTCGCGCCCGCCCGCCGGAAACGTTCGAGCAGCGCAGGGGCCTCAGCGCCGGCGAACTGTTCGGCGCAGTAGAAGGCCGCAAGTGGCGTGGCGTGTCCATCCAGCGCCATGTGGAGCAGTTGCAGCCCCTCGACCAGAAAACGCGCCGATGTTTGTCGGTATTTGCGCTGCTTCAGCTTGCGAGCTTCGACGATGCGCGGGTTGCTGGGGCTGGTGATCGCCGGTGCTTGGGCCTCGGTCGCCATGTGTGGGTTATCCGCCGAACGACGATAGCGCCCGCCGCAAGCGCTCTTCCACATCGGTGACATCGCGCGGCAGGCTTTGGACGGCGCGCTGCGCCTCGACGATGCTGTAGCCCAGCGCGGTCAGCGCGTCGATCACCGCGGCGTCCGCCTCGGTCAGTGCGGCCAGCCCCTCGGCGACCTCGACCGGGCCGACTTTGTCCTTTAGCTCCAGGACGATCTTTTGCGCCGTCTTTTTGCCGATGCCGGGGACGCGCGCCAGCAGGTCGGGCTGCTCCTGGCCGATGGCGAGGCGCAGCGCATCAGGGGCCATGGCCGAGATGAGCGTGAGCGCCAGCTTCGGCCCGACGCCCGACACGCCGATGAGCTTCTCGAACAGGCCGAGCTCTTCTTCGCTGGCGAAGCCGATCAGCGACAGGTCATCTTCCCGCACAACCAGATGCGTGTGCAGGAGAATCACCTCGCCGAGGCGTGCGGCGACAAGCGTGGGCTGCGGACAAAGGATGCGCAATCCTACCCCGCCGACGTCTACCACCAGGGCGTCTTTGCTGACGAGCCGGATACGACCTTCCACTGAGGCAATCATTCAACACTTGACCTGAAGGCAGAAGTTAGAATGCAGAATGCAGAATGACGAATGACGGCGAAATGGCTTTCCTGCGTTCTGCACTCTGCCTTCCGAATTCGGTTTTCATTCTCCGATCAGCCGCCGCAGTCGCTGGCTGTGCAGGTGGCAGATGGCGATTGCCACGGCGTCGGCGGCATCATCGGGCCGGGGAATGTCGTCCAACCCCAACAGGACGCGCACCATCTCTTGCATCTGCCGCTTGTCGGCGCTGCCGTAACCGGCCAACGCCTGCTTGACTTCGGCGGGTTTATACTCGAAGATGGGCAGATCGGACTGCGCGGCGGCCAGCAATACCACCCCACGCGCCTGTCCAACCGTCAGCGCGGTGGAGACATTGCGGCCGAAGAAGAGCATTTCCACCGCCACCGCAGCAGGCCCGAATTCGCGGATCAGCGCACCGACCTCACGATGGATCGTCAGCAGGCGCAGCGGCATCGGCGTGCCGGCTTGCGTCTCGATGACGCCGCACCGCAGCAGACGCGCTTCGCCCGCCGCATCCTCCGTCACCAGCCCGTAGCCGGTCGTCGCCGTCCCCGGATCAATCCCCAAAACGATCACTTAACCTCAGCTTCAACCTTAATCTCAATCATGCCATCTGAGCCAGCGCCTCGTCCGTGATTTCCAGGTTTGAATAGACTCTGGCGATATCGTCCAGATCCTCGAGCGCTTCAACGAGATTCATCACCTGGAGCGTATCGGCCGGCGGGAGTGAGACATAGGTCTTGGGCACCATTGTCACTTCGGCATCTTCGACCTGATAATGCGCGTCTTGGAATGCCTGGCGCACGGTCTGGAGGTCGGACGGGAGCGTGTAGATTTCAGCCGTCTCCTCGCCGAACTGCACATCTTCCGCGCCCGCTTCGAGCGCCAGATCGAACGCCTTGTCCTGGTTCAGACCTTCGGCTGGGATGGTGATGTATCCCTTCTGATCGAATAGCCAGGCCACGCTGCCCGACTCGCCGAGGTTGCCGCCGCCGCGCGTGAGCGCCCGGCGGATCTCGGAGACGGTGCGATTGCGGTTATCGGTGACCACCTGCATCAGGATCGCTACGCCGTGCGGGCCGTAGCCCTCATAATTCACTTCTTCCAGCGCCGCCCCATCTTCGCCCGTGCCCGAGCCGCGCTTGACCGCGCGCTCAATGTTCTCTTTGGGCATATTCGAGGCCCTGGCCTTGTCGATGATCAGGCGGAGCTTGAAGTTGAAGTTCGGATCGCCGCCATCGCGCGCCGCCAATGAGATTTCACGCGCCAGTTTGGTGAAAAGCTGGCCGCGCTTGGCGTCGTTCGCGCCCTTCTGGCGCTTGATAGTCGCCCATTTTGAATGTCCAGACATGGTTGTTTCCCCCTATTGCGGATTGCGGATTGCGGATTTTCGATTGCGAATTCCCTGAGTCAATCCGCAATCGTCAATTGGCAATCCGCAGTTTACTCACATGCGGCTTCCAGAAACGCCCTGAACAACGGATGCGGCCGGTTGGGCCGGGAGCGGAATTCCGGGTGGAACTGCGTGCCCAGCATCCATGGATGCTGGCTGCGGGTCAACTCCGAGATTTCCACCAGTCGCCCGTCGGGCGAGAGGCCGCTGAAGACCATGCCCGACGCGTTGGCCGATGCCCGGTAGCGATTATTGAATTCCCAGCGATGCCGGTGGCGTTCCTGGATCATGCCGTTCGAGCCGTAGGCGTGCGCCGCGTGGCTGTCGGGTTGGAGATGGCACGGCCACAGGCCCAGCCGCATCGTACCGCCCATCTCCTCGATCCCCTGCTGATCTGGCATGAGGCTGATGACTGGATCGGGCGTCTTGGGGTTGAATTCGGTGCTGTTGGCATCTTCCAGTTGCAGGACGTGCCGCGCAAACTCGATGCACATCACCTGCATGCCCAGGCACAGCCCGAAGTACGGGATGCCCTTCTCGCGCGCATAGCGCGCCGCGACGATCATCCCCTCGATGCCGCGCTCGCCGAAGCCACCCGGCACCAGGATTGCCTGGGCGGAAGCCAACCGCTCGACGCCGCCCGCCTTTTCCAGCGATTCCGCGCCGATCCAATCGATCTCCACATCGCGGTCGAGGCTCCACGCGGCGTGCCGCAGCGCCTCGCGCACGCTCATGTACGCGTCTTCCAGCTCGACGTATTTGCCGACGAGCGCCACGCGCACAGCCGGCTTTTCCTTATGGATCTCATCGACCAGCAGCCGCCAGCCGGTCAGGTCAGCGGGCGCGGCGTGCAATCCCAGGCGCTCGACGATGAAGTCGCCCACGCCGGCCCCTTCGAGCATCAGCGGCACCTCGTAGACGCTCTCGACGGTGTAGCACGGCACCACGGCGCGCGTCTCCACGTCGGTGAAGAGCGCAATCTTTTCGCGCACGCTCTCGCTCACCGGCTGATCCGAGCGGCAGACGATCATATCGGGCTGGATACCGATGCTGCGCAGCTCGCGCACGCTGTGCTGGGTGGGCTTGGTTTTGAGCTCGTTGCTGCCGGAAATATAGGGCAGCAACGTCACGTGGATATAGAGCGTGTTGTTTCGCCCCACATCTTTGCGCATCTGACGAATGGCTTCGAGGAACGCTTCGCCTTCCATGTCGCCGACCGTCCCGCCCACCTCGACGATCAGCACATCGGCGCTGCTGCGCCGGGCCGCGTCCATGATGCCGCGCTTGGTCTCGTTGGTGACGTG
>JALOOE010000722.1 GCA_025454565.1 Anaerolineae bacterium | reverse complement strand
GGCGCCGGCCATCGCACCGACGGCCTTGCAAGACATCCTGCTGCGCCTCTATGGCCCTGCGGCCACGGGCCAGCTTGCGCCGAGCCAGATCGGCAGCCTGACTTTCGCCGACCTCAACCGCCTTCTCGCGGCCCAGCCCGGCACAGAGGTCGAAATCGAGCGGGCCATCGCGGCGGCGCGCTGGATCATCTTCGCGATCCTCGACAATAACCCTGAGGAATATCCCGATTCGGCCGCGCTGCGCAACTTCCTGGCCAAACGCTCCGATAGCTTGCGCGACAAGCGCCTGATCGTGATGGGGTTCCGCGCTCCATATTACCTGGACACGACGGAGATCAGCAAGCTGACCGCCTATTTCGGCGTTTACAGCAAGACCGCACCGTTTCTCGAAACTGCGGCCCGCGCGCTGTTCCGCGAATTCAGCCCCGTGGGCACGTTGCCGGTCTCGGTCGCCGGCGTCAACTACGACCTGATCAAGCAACTCGAACCTTCGCCCAATCAGATCATCGGGCTCAATCCGACCGGTCCCGCGCAAGATGCCAACGGCGGTCGGGCGAGCATCCAGGTGGGCAGCCGCATCCCCGTGGAGACCGGCGTGATCGTTGACCGCAATGGCCGTTCTGTGCCCGACGGCACGCTCGTCGAATTCCGCCTGCGCTATCCCGCCGAAGGACTTGAATTGGCGCCCAAAGTTGAGACGACCAGCGGCGGCAAGGCACGCACGACGGTCGTGCTGGACCGCGCCGGCGAGCTCTGGCTCAATGTCCAGTCCGGCGAGGCGAAAGAGTCGGCGCGTATCGTGTTGAAGGTCGGCGGTGACACGCCGGGCAGCATCGCCACGGTCCTCCCGTCCCCGACGGTGCTGCCAACCCTGACCGTGCCGCCCCCGCCGACCGTCACACCTACGACGGCGCCTTCGCGTGAGCCTACTGCGACACCCACGCCGATTCCGCCACCGCTGCCGGCTCAACCGCGTGTGCCGCCGCCGGCGTTTCTGTTCGGTCTGCTGGGCGTGGTCGTGTCCAGCAGCACAGCGTTCGTCTTGTGCCAACGCCGGCAGGGAGCCGCAGCGCAAGCAAGGCGCAACCAGCTTGATCCGGCGATCGGCGCCGCGCTCTGGGCTATCACTGCCGCCTGGATCGCCTACTTGCTCTATTCGCTAGGTTGGCTGCCGGGCGCGACGCAGATCCAGGCCGCCGGGATGACCTGGGTGACGGGAGCTGTGACGCTGATGGGCGGTTTGTTGTCGTTAGCGTGGAGCGCCCGGCAGATTTGGCGACCAGTTTGGCGACCAGAGCGTCACCAGCACGGCGGCCATGGTCAGCAATAGTGCGGCCGTGACGAGCAGCCGATGGGCACGCAGCGCCTCAATCCAGTCGGGCCGGCTCATTTGCTCGACGTTCGGCCCTTGCGCTGCGGCTTCGCTCCGGTTGGGAGCGCGCAACATCCGGCGGAACTCCTCGGCGGACGCGGGCCGGTCATTGGGGTGTTGGGCCATAGCGGCGAGCATGGCGCGTTCCACGTGCGGTGAAATGCGTTTGTTGATATCGCGCGGCGGCGTCAGCGCCCCGGGCGTGAGGAAGCGCTGCTTGGCATCCGCCGGCGCCTGTCCGGTCAACAGATGATAGAGGGTTGCGCCGAGAGAAAAGACATCCGAACGCGCGTCGGTGTGGCCGGTGTCGCCGCCGTATTGCTCCAAGGGCGTATAGGCCACCGTGCCGCGGCCTTGCACGACCGTCACCGTGCGGCTCTCGTCGGGTTGCACCAGCTTAACCAGGCCGAAATCGACCAGCTTGACCACCCCGCGCGGGGTCAGCTTGATGTTCGAGGGCTTGATATCGCGGTGGAGCACCTGCGGATCTTGTGTGTGGAGATAGGTGAGCGCGTCGCATAGTTGATCGACCCAGCCGGTGACGGCGTCCTCTTCGAGAAAGGTATCTCGCCGCCGCGCTTCTTCGATAAGCTGGCGCAGATCCTGTCCGGGAATGAAATCCATTACCAGATACTCGCGGCGGTCTTGCTCGAAGAAATCGGAGACTTTGGGCAGATTGGGGTGATCCAACTGCGACAGAATGCTGGCTTCGCGGTAGAATTGCTGGTGCGCCTGATCTTCCGCGCCGGGCGCGCTGATCAGCTCGGGTAGCACTTCCTTGACCGCGCAGACGCGGCCGCGCAGACGCAGGTCGTCGGCTTTGTAGACGGCGCCCATGCCGCCCTGGCCAACCAGGTCGGTGATGACGTAGCGGTCGCGCAAGACGGCGCCGACCAGAAGTGTTTGAGCCATAAACGTGTAGTGTGACCGGATGAGTTCGCCGAGACGCGATTTCCAGATGGGATTATGGCGTAACTCATACCGGGTGTCAAGACGGCGTGTGAATGTGGAGTAGTAACGCTTATGTCACACGAACGGAGCACCAGAGAGGCTGCCATGCTTATCCTGCAACGAGGCGGAGAGCCGGGGCTGACGTGGCCGTTGGAAGGGCAGACACTGACCATCGGCCGGAATGCCGACTGCAACATCTTTCTGGATGATCGCCAGGTTTCGCGCGTCCACGCGCGCATCGCCTGGCGCGGCGATCACTACGAAGTCGAAGATCTGGGCAGCAAGAACGGTACGCACCTGAACGGCCGCGATGTCGTCGGCGCGCTGCCGCTGCGTGACGGTGACGAGATCCAGATCGCGCTGCGTTTCAAGCTGGCGTTTGTCGACGCCGGAGCGACGGCGCCCCTCTCGATGGACGCGCCTTCCGAGGTCGGGCTGCGGATGGACGCCAGCACGCACCAGATTTACGTTAACGGCAAGCTCCTGGAGCCGCCGCTCTCCGCGCAGCAATATCGCCTGCTGGAGCTGATGATCCATGCGCCCGGTGTGGTGAGCCGCGATGACATCGTGCGCGCCGTCTGGTCTGACGCCGCCGAAGGCGGCGTGTCCGAGCAGTCCATCGATGCCCTGGTGCGCCGCCTGCGCGAGCGTCTCGGCGAGATCGATCCCGGCCATCTGTACGTGGTGACGATGCGCGGGCACGGGTTTAGGTTCGAGAATCGGGCGTGAGGCGTGACGAGTGAAACGTGAAACGTCAGAGACAATTCACAGCGCGAGGGATTGACGCTTGACGTTTGACGCCTGGCGTATCAACCATCTCCCATGAGCATCAAGAATATCCCGCTCGCCCTCTACCTCCACATCCCCTTCTGTGCGGTCCGCTGCCACTATTGCGATTTCAACACGTATGCCGGG
>JALOOE010000721.1 GCA_025454565.1 Anaerolineae bacterium | reverse complement strand
CTTTTCGGCGTAGATCTGCACCAGGCGGCCGATGCGCTCCTTGCGGTCGCGCGTCGAGTTCTGGAGCATCTGCCCGGTCTGCATCACGCCGGAATAGATGCGCACATACGCCAACCGGCCGATGAAGGGATCGGTTTGAATTTTGAACACGATGCCCGCAACCGGCGCGCTGATGTCGGGGGGCCGTTCCTCTTCCTGGTCGGTGTCGGGATTCGTGCCGCGCACGGCCGGGATATCGAGCGGCGAAGGCAAATAGGCCAACACGGCATCGAGCAACAACTGGACGCCCTTGGTGCGCAAGGCCGTGCCGCACAGTACCGGCACCAGTTTGTTGGCAATCGTGGCCGCGCGTAAGGCCGCCCGCAACTCGTCATCGGTGATTTCCTCACCTTCCAGAAACTTGGTGGTCAACGCCTCGTCGGTTTCAGCGATCCGCTCAATCATCATCTCGCGGGACGCTTCGACGGGTGCCACAAGCTCATCGGGGATGGGGATTTCTTGCGGGTTGGTGCCGAGGCTCTCTGGGAAGCTCCAGGCCTGGCGGGTGATCAGATCGACCATGCCGGCGAACAGATCTTCGGAGCCGATGGGGTATTGCATAGCGACCGGTTTGGCGCCCAGACGATCGCGGATCATGTCGATCGTGCGCCAGAAATCCGCGCCGGTGCGATCCATCTTGTTGACGAAACAGATGCGCGGCACGCCGTAGCGATTCGCCTGCCGCCACACCGTCTCGGATTGCGGCTCGACGCCGGCAACCGCATCGAAGACCACGACACCGCCGTCCAACACGCGCAAACTGCGCTGCACTTCCGCGGTGAAATCGATGTGGCCGGGCGTGTCGATCAGGTTGATCTGGTAGCCGCGCCACTCACTGGTGATCGCCGCAGACTGGATCGTGATCCCGCGCTCGCGCTCTTGCACCATCCAGTCGGTGACGGTCGTGCCTTCGTCGACATTGCCCATCCGGTAGGTCCTGCCGGTATAGTACAGGATGCGCTCGGTGGTGGTGGTTTTCCCCGCGTCGATATGAGCGATGATGCCGATGTTGCGCAATCGCCGCAGACGCTCTTCATCCGAGGATGAGGCTACCTGGACTGGCATGAAATCACCTTCACCTGATGATCCTGATTCTAACCGACAGAAACCCGGCATCCCCCGCCTGGGCGGGTCTCTGCTTGGATGCCGGGTCCGTTATCAGCTTGTTCCGAAGGACTGCGGGTACGGTCAGCCTACCACCGATAGTGCGCGAAGGCCCGATTGGCCTCGGCCATCTTGTGGGTGTCTTCCTTCTTCTTGACCGTGTTGCCCTGATTCTGGAATGCGTCCATCAGCTCGCTAGAGAGCTTATCGACCATGGTTTTGCCGGGGCGCTTGCGGGCATTCTGGATGAGCCAACGCAGAGCCAAGGCCTGGCGCCGATCTTCCCGAATCTCCATGGGCACCTGGTAGGTGGCGCCGCCCACGCGCCGCGGCCGCACCTCGATGATCGGGGTGGCGTTGCGCATGGCCTGCTCCAAAGCTTCCATCGCCGGCTTCTTGGAGCGCGTTTCCAGGGTTTCGAGCGCGCCGTAGACGATCCGCTCGGCCGTGGATTTCTTGCCGCTCCACATGATCTTGTTGATCAGCCGCCCCACCAGCTCGTTGTTATAACGCGGATCGGGCAGCAGTTCGCGTCGTTCAGGTCTCACTCCTACTTCTTTCCGCCCTTAGCCGGAGCGCCCTTGCCGGGGGCCGCCTTCTTCGGGACTTTCGCGCCGTATTTCGAGCGCCCACGTTTGCGGCCATCGACACCAGTGGTATCCAGTGAACCGCGCACGATGTGGTAGCGGACGCCAGGCAGATCCTTAACGCGGCCGCCGCGCACCAACACCACCGAGTGCTCCTGGAGGCTGTGCCCCTCGCCCGGAATGTATGCGGTGACTTCGAGGCCATTGCTCAGACGCACGCGTGCGATCTTCCGCAGCGCAGAGTTCGGTTTCTTCGGCGTCATCGTGCGCACCTGGGTGCACACCCCGCGCTTGAACGGATTGCCCTTGGCCATGCGGCGCATGCTGCTGGAGAGCGTGTTGTTGGTAAATTGCAAAGCCGGGGCCTTTTCCTTCTTCAAGATTGGCTTGCGGCCTTTGCGAACTCCGGTTTGACTCTCAACAAAGACAAAATGCGGGCCGGCGGCTACTGAACCGACCCACGAAAACTCAGTTTATCACATGAAGCAGTTGGGGTCAAATCAAGCCATTTGTGGTGTTTGACGGGCTGTGTTCGTCCGCCAAACACCACGCCAAACTCATGCCGCCAAGGCTTCATCATCGGGGAGTTCGGGCAGTTCCAGATCCTCGTCCCCGAACACTTCCTCGTCACCATCTTCGGCAACAAACTCGGGCTCGTACTCGGCGCGCGCCGCATCGATGGCCCGACGCCGGGTTTCAAAGCCGGTGCCGACCGGAATCAGTTTGCCGATGATGACGTTTTCCTTCAAACCGCGCAGGCTATCCTTGGCCCCGCGCACCGCCGCATCGGTCAGCACGCGCGTCGTCTCTTGGAAGGACGCTGCGGCCAGGAAGCTATCGGTGTTCAGCGACGCCTTGGTGACGCCCAACAGCACTGGCTCGCCGCGTGCCGACTCACCGCCCTGCGCCTCAGTCACTGCGTTGGCTTCATCGAACTCGAAGCGATCCACCAGTTCGCCGATCAGCATATCGGTATCGCCGCTGCGCAACACCCGCACCCGGCGCAGCAGTTGGCGGATGATGATCTCGATGTGCTTGTCGTGAATACCCACACCCTGCGATCGGTAAACCTTCTGTACCTCGTCCAGCAGGTACATCTGCACCGCTTCGCGGCCCGAAATGCGCAGCACCTCGCGCGGATTCTTGGCGCCTTCGGTCAACTGCTCGCCGACCTCGACCCGGTCGCCCTTGTCAACACGCAAACGCGCCGATGCGGGGATATCGCTGATCCACTCCTCCACATCCTCGCGGCGGATGACCGCCCGGTAGCCGCCATCGTTTTCCGGCTCGATGTAGATGTGCCCATCCAGCCCAGCCAGGATCTCCTGCGGATCGAGCGCCGGATCGAGCGCGGCGGCGACAGGCGTGGTCGCCTGCACGCGATCCTCACTCTCAACGAGCATCCGGTAGTTCGGCTGGACATGATGCGTCTTGCGGCGCAGGCGGGTATTGGTCACCTTAAGTTTGCGGACGTCGCCTTCCCAGTAAACATCCACCACGCCGCCGATTTCACTGATGACCGCCTCGCCCTTCGGCGTGCGCGCTTCGAACAACTCCTCAACGCGCGGGAGACCCTGGGTGATATCGTCTGCGCCGGCGACACCGCCCGTATGGAAGGTGCGCAGCGTGAGCTGCGTACCGGGCTCGCCGATCGACTGCGCCGCGATGATGCCGACCGCTTCACCCATCTGCACCATGCCGCCGCGCGCCAGGTCAGAGCCGTAGCACAGCTTGCAGAGTCCGTGGCGATTTTCGCAGGTTAACGGTGAGCGGACGAACACCTTATCGACATTGGCCCGGTCGACGATCCGCACGCCCATTTCATCGATCACCTGGTTGCGCTCGATGAGGATCTCACCGGTCTTCGGGTCGGCCACCGGCGCGGCAGCCACACGGCCCATGACGCGGTCGGCCAGCCTCTCGCCGGTGATCGCGGCGGCGGCTTTGGTCAGCCAGATGCCGGTCTCAGTGCCACAGTCATCGTTGCTGATGATGACATCTTGCGCCACGTCGACCAGGCGGCGGGTCAGGTAGCCCGCGTCTGCGGTGCGCAGGGCTGTATCCGCCAGGCCCTTGCGACCGCCGTGTGTGCTCAGGAAGTATTCGAGTGCGGTCAGCCCCTCGCGGAAGTTCGAACGGATCGGCAGCGCGATGATGCGTCCCGACGGATCGGCCATCAGGCCGCGCATTCCGGCAAGCTGGCGGATCGGCTGGATGCCGCCCTTGGCCGCGCCGGATGTCGCCATCGCGCCGAGACCCGTCGCGGGGTCCAGCAAGTTCTTCACGGCTTGGGTGATATCATCGGTGGCGCGCGTCCACAACTCGACCACCTTGTTGTATTGCTCTTCCTCGGTGATCAG
>JALOOE010000126.1 GCA_025454565.1 Anaerolineae bacterium | reverse complement strand
ACCTATTGGCTGGCAGACGCCGAGCGCACGCTCGCTCTGGCCCGGCGTGCGCTCGCAGTGACGCCGATCGAACACGCCTACGTGCGCGCACTCGCCCGGTTGTTTGCTGCGGCTGCGCTGCAGATGCGTGGGGATATCAGAGGCGCGATCGAGACCCTTGATGCGGGCTTACGCGAAGATAGGTGCGGCAGCCACACCTATGCACCTTCCTGAAAGTCTGGATTGGGGGCACTACTTCCGTGGCTGCGCCCACTATCAGCGGAATGACCTGGAAGACGCAGCGCGCGATTTCGCGGCAGTCGTGTCAAATCCCGCGGCCGCCCACGGCTTCGCCCTTCTCCATAGCACGTTCGGGCTGGCCGCGGCGCACCAGGCTCAGGGCTTGATCGAGCCGCCGTCAGCCGCCGCCGCTGCCGCGGTCAAGTACGCACTGGAGATTAGCAATCCTGCCATGCTCGCCGATGTCAGGGCGTTCGAGGCGCATCTGGCGCTGTTGCACGGGCAGACAGGCGAGGCGGCCCGCTGGGTGGCGCAGGTCGACCGGAACATTCGAATGACGCCCATGCCGCATTTTTACGCCCCCGACTTCACACTGGTCGAAATCCTGCTGGCGCAGGGGACGCCGGCCAGCCTGGAGGAAGCCGCGCACCTGTTGGCCCGGCTGCACGAGGTCGTGCAAGCCACTCGCAACACTCGTTTTTTGATCGAGGCGTTGGCATTGGAGGCCCTGCTCCACGACGCCCGGCACGCGCAGGGTGCTGCGCTAGAAGCCCTCGTTCAGGCCGTCGCCCTGGCCGAGCCCGGCGGGGTGATCCGGGTCTTCGTCGACCTGGGGCCACGGATGGCGGCCCTGCTGCACCAGTTAGTCGCACAGCGCATGGGTCCCGTCGACTTCATCACCAGGCTCCTGGCCGCCTTCCCAGCGGCACGGGGCCCTGCGCTGGCGTCCCGTCAGCCGGGCCTGATTGAGCCGCTCTCCGAACGCGAGCTGGCGGTGCTGGCGCTCCTTGCCCAACGCTTGACCAACAAGGAGATCGCCCGGATGCTGAACATCTCTCCCATGACTGTGAAACGCCACAGCAGCAATATCTACCAGAAACTCCTCGTCGGAGGGCGCCGCGAAGCGGTTGCCAAGGCTGCGGCGCTCGGGATCGTGTATGCTGTGCCTTATCCCCATCTCCCGATGGCGGCTGATAGTCTGATTGCCAGCCGTACCGGCGCGTGACCAATCAGATCGCCCCCATTGCGGTTGTCCTAAGCGAGTGAGCACGAGTTTCGGGGCGCCCGGCGCTGGGCGAGCGCGGTCAGCTCATCTGTGGGCTTGCTCCGGCGCCCCGTGCCGGCCGTTGCCCGGCTCGGACCTCAGCGCGTTCGCCGATTGCCCGAATCATGTTGCCGAAGATCGCGCCATGGAAGGGATACATGCCGTACCAGTAGGCCAATCCCGACAACCCCTTCGGCGCCAGAAAAGCGGTTTGTGTCAAGAGCGTCTGCCCATCGCTACGGGGCACTGCCTCAAACTGGAGCCACGCCTCGCCGGGCAGCTTCATCTCGGCGTGCAGCCGCATCAACCGGCCCACTTCCACCGCTTCGACTCGCCAAAAATCCAGGGCGTCGCCCACGCGCACGTCATCTGGATTGCGGCGCCCACGACGGAATCCCGGCCCGCCGACCAGGCGGTCTGCGATACCGCGCAGCCGCCACAACCGGTTGGCATAGAGCCAGCCCCGGTCGCCGCCCAACCCTGTGAAGATGGCGTAGGCATCCTCGGGGGGCGCGGCAACCACCAGCTCCCGACGCTCGATCTGCATCCCGGCATCGCTGGTCAGTTCCACCGGGCGCGCATCCCTGCAACTGGAGGTCATACTATCGGTCCAAGTGGTCTCCACCTGGCCTGCCACCAGGCTGGCCAGGGCTTGGCGCACTGCGGTGTCGTAATCCACCGGCGCGATATCTGGGAAAAGGCGCTTGGCCAGATCGTCGCGCACTACCACTTCGTTGCGCAGCCCTTCGATGAGCGGGTAGACGATTCCCGCGTTCACGGGAGTCATCCAGTTGACCCAGTGGGCCGAGAGGTGAGGCGTAAGCACCGGCACCGGGATCAGCACGCGCCGCAGTCCCCGCACCCTGGCATAACCCTGCATCATGTCGCCGTAACTGACCACGTCGGCGCCGCCGATCTCGATCACACGAGTTGCCTGCTCGGCTGGCAGCTTGAGAGATGCGACCAGATAGCTCAACACGTCGCGGATGGCGATGGGCTGGATGCGCGTGAAGACCCAACGCGGACAGATCATCACCGGCAGCCGCTCTGTCAGGTGCCGTATCATTTCGAACGAGAGGCTGCCGGAACCGACGATGACAGCGGCGCGGAACTCCGTGACCGGCACGCCGCCCTCGCCGAGAGCCGCACCCGTCTCCTGCCGCGAGCGCAGGTGGACCGATAGATCCGCAGCAGGATCACCCAGGCCGCCGAGGTAGATGATGCGTTCCACGCCAGCAGCCTTGGCCGTCTGGCTGAAGCTGCGTGCCACAGCGATATCCCGCTGCTGATAGTTGGCTGTGTCGCTCAAGCTGTGGATGAAGTAGTAGGCAGCCCACACGCCCGCCATTGCGGGCGGCAGCGTTTCGGGCCGCGTGGCGTCCCCCTCGACCACTTCCACGTGTGCGCTCCACGGCCGCCCCTCGAGGCGGCGGGCATCCCGTACCAGGCAGCGCACTCGATAGCCGGCCTCCAGGAGCCGCGGCACCAGCCGGCCGCCGATATAGCCCGTGGCCCCTGTGACCAAGACCAGCCGCGCGTTTACCATTTCAGCTCCTACCTTGAGTCCCTTCGCGTTCGAAAAGCGATTGAAGCGTCACGTCTGCTCCTTCGCCAGCCGCTCGGCCAGCAGTCGCGCGGAGAGCATCACCATCGGCATCCCGATGCCTGGATAGGTGCCCTGGCCGACGAAATAGAGGCCCGGAATATCGCGCGCCACATTGTGAGGCCTGAAGTAGGAGGACTGGAAGAAACCGTGCGATAACGAGCCGAACGCCACGCCGTAGGGCGCATTGATGTCGTCCAGCCAATCGGCCGGCCGATACTCCCGTTCCCAGACGATGTGCCGGCGGACATCCGGGTCAACCAGCCGCTCCAACCCCTGCAGCAGCTTCTCGCGCACAAGTGGCGCGGCCGCATCCCAGTCCACGTTGCCCTGGAGGTTCGGCATCGGCGCCAGCAAATAGAGCACGCTGTGGCCCGGCGGCGCCAGGCTGGGATCGGTGATCGTCGGGTTGTTCATATGGAAGGAGGGATCGGCCGGCAGCGTCTTTGTGCGGAAGATGGCGTCCAGGTTGGCTCGATAATCCTCCGAGAAGTAGAGCGCCTGATGCCGCATCTGCGGATAGACCTTGTCCACCCCGAGGTAGAGCAGGTACCCCGAACAGGCATAGTCCATCTTGTCGAGTTTCGCGTCGGTATAGTCTCGCCGGTATGACGCCGGAACCAACTCCTTATAGGTATAAACCAGGTCCGCGTTGGACACTACGATGTCGGCGGTTACAACCTCGCCCCCGGCCAGCCGGACTCCCTTCGCTCGGCCGCCGTCGATCAGGATCTCTTCGACCGGCGCACCCGTGCGCAGCGTCACCCCCATCTCACCTGCCAGCGCCACCATGTCCTCGACGATGCTGTAGATGCCGCCCATCGGGTATTGCATCCCTTCCACCAAATCAGCGTAGGTGATCAGGCTGTACATCGCCAATGCGTCGAACGGCGAGAGGCCCAAGAACATCGAATGGAAGGTGAACGCTTTGCGCAGCTTATCGGTCTTGAAGAACTTGCCGGCCTGGGCGTAGAGGTTCTGGTACGCGCCGGTCTCGATCAGGCGCGCCGCAGCCTGCGGATTGGCCAGATCCGTGATGTGGTCGTAGTTGCGCGCCACGAAATCCATGCCCAGCTCGTACTTCTTCGCGCCTTCGCCGATGAATCGGAACAGCCGCGTGGTAACGCCCGGCTCGATCCGCTCGCACTCGGCAGCCAGCTTCGCCATACTGTTGAAGAGGTCGATGTAGGCGCCATCGTGATAGTAGATGCGATAGTTGGGGTCCAGCGGCACGAATTTGACGCGCCGGTTGAGATCCTGGCCGATGGCGCGGTAGGTTTCGTCGAACGTCTCCTTCATGACCAGGATGGTCGGGCCGATGTCCACGCGGAAGCCGTGCTCCTGGAGGACATTGCTCCGCCCGCCCGCCCGCTTCTGCTTTTCGATCACCGTGACGGCGAAGCCCATGTGCTGCAGCCGCAGCGCGGCGGCAAGCCCGCCCAGTCCGGCGCCTATGATGATAACTGATTTCACACTGATTCCCTCCCTCACGCCTGTCCAGCCAAACCCGGCTGTCGCGCCCCAATGAGGCTGATATTCGCGAGCAGACTCGGATGACCTGCACCCCATTGCACGCTGGGCATCGCCAACAGCGTCGCTCCCCACACGATCAGTAACGGCGCTGGGTTTCCGAAGATTCTGCGCAGGGTCGTGAAAAGTGAGTCCTGCGAGTTCCAGATCATCGTCGATCCGAGTCTGTCCGCGTTTTGTGGCCGGGCATCGCTTCCACGCTCGGCCCCGCCCCGCTATCGCGGATCAGCCAGCCCAACGCGGCAACCTGTTGGCGCAGGTGATCGGCCAGAGGCCAATTGCGCTGGGTGCGTGCAGCTTCCCGTTGCGCCACCAGCGCCATCACCTCGGCTGGCGCCTGGCTCGGCGCAGCAGCAGCCTCAGCCACCGCCAACGCCTCGGCCCAAACGGCGGGCGGCAGGCCGGCGTCAGGCCGGGGCCAGGCGAACGGCCCGAATTCCGCCAGCGAGAAGCGGCCACCGGGAGCGAAGCCGCGCGCTTCGTGGCCGCGCACCACCATCACATCGCCGGCGCCCAGCACCTCTGCGGCGCCGTCCGCCAGATCGATTGCGAGTGCGGTGTGCTCGTCGATGCCGACCACCGTGACATCAGGCGGCAGCATGGCGCGCAACACCTCGAAGCGGTAGCGCCCCATGAAACAGCGGCTGGTGTCGAGCTCCGAGCCACCCTCGGCATTGTTCCAGTGCGGCACGAAGACCAGCTTCAGGCCGTACGCGCCGAACAGATCCAGCCCTGGCTGCCAGTGCAGATCATGCCCTGCCTTGTAGATCTCATACACGGGCAGCGCGAATGCGCTGATGGCGATGACCGCCGCGCTGGCGAACGCAAGGGTGGCGCCCACGCGGTGATGTGCAATGAGGCGATGCCAGGCGAGGCTGTCCGCCAGTTGTCGCACGGCGTAGGTCGGGCTGCCCGGTCCCATGAAGAGCAGGTCAGCACCCAACAGTGGCGCCGTGATCTCCGGATCGTCGGGGCTGAACGGGGTGTTGCGCTGGCGCGCTGCCACCACGGAGATCACAGGGCGGTAGTTTTGCAGCCGAAGGGCCAGGAAATCGGCCACACGTCCCGCCACCCGATCGGAGTTGATCTCGAAACCGGCTGGGGTCTCCAATACCGCCACCTGAAGCGGGGTCGGCAGCACGCGCGCCAGGCTCTCGAACACCCGGCCGCCGGCCAACGAGGTCTCGCCCGAGCCAAGCACGGCGATGCGCCCCGGCGCGTGTCCTTCCGCATGCATGGTCTACCTGCCTTTCCCCCGCGCCATCCGCTGGATCTCCTCGATGGGGCCGACGATTTCAAGGCCTGCATGGCGACCGGCGCCCTCGAAAACGACGCGCTCCTGGTCATCTTCGACTGCCAGCAGCCGCACATCGAGCCGGGCAGTCAGGCTCTCCAGCACCCGTTGCAGCATGTCGACGCGTTCGGGCGAGTGGAGCAGGCCGCCCTCCGCCCGCCACGCGGTGAGCTCCAGCCGGTGACGCGCTTGTTTGGGGCCTGCACGGCCGGTCATATGCCAAGTCACGTGCGTGTCCGCCAGCTCCAGTCGCTCGATGCGAGCGCCACTATAGGTGGCGAAGCGGTAGAGTTGACCGAGATGCCGCAGCCCCACAATGAAGCCGGGAAATGCGCTCCACAACCAGGGGATGATCGCGACCGACGCAGTCAGCGACGTTCCTGGCGCATCGGCGCCGAAGTGGTTGCTCTGCGTCCAAATCCATGCCTTGGGGAAGGCCTGCCCCCAGTCTTTTTCAATGTACCCGCGTCCGCCGCCGAAGTCAAGCGCGTTCCCATCCACGATGAGCTCACCCGAAATCTCATGATCGAAGCTGAGCACGCCATGATAGCACTCCATGAACGGCGCATACGCATACCATCCCATGATACCCGGAGAGGACACCGTAACCGGCCACGGCGTCAGACCAGCAAAGTGCAGCGTGCCCACCACCTGCCCTTCGGGCCGATCGATGTCCACCACGATCTCATCCGCTCGGAAGCGATTGGGGCCGATCCGGATATCGAACGCATCGTTGGCCGCCTGAAACGCCTCAAACGGATAGCGGTGATACGCGGTCTGCCCCGTGACGCCATCCAGTGTCTGCACGAACGCGTGCGAAGCGCCGGGCTCGCCGCCGATGAAGACACCCGGGATGATCGCGTAGCGATGCGCCTCGCCACCATCCACCAGCTTGAAGTACCAGCCCTCAAAGAACGGCGCTTTCACCCCGCGGCCGTGATACACGGCAGGGTTGCGGATCGTGCGCAGGTCAGGCATAGGTCAAAACCTCCCCGGCGATTTGCGGTTGCGACCGAACTTCACCGTCGGCCCGCGCCGACTGAGCGCTTGTCACGCGATATCCAGCGAACCATCATGTCCCGCCTTGACCGCCTCGACCACCTTCTCCGCCACCGCTTCTGGCGATACGGCATTGCCCGGCATCTTGAACGGGACCTTTTGCCAGAAGCCGGTGCTGACCGCACCCGGACGGACCACGATCACGCGCCGTTTGCGCTCTTCCTTACGCAAGGTCTCTGCAAACGCCTCCAGGCCAGCCTTGGCGGCTGCGTATGCGCTCAATCCCGGCAGGCGCATCCGCTCGCTCACTGCGCCGATGAACACGAGCGGCGCGTCCAGGGTCAACAGCGGTCGG
>JALOOE010000125.1 GCA_025454565.1 Anaerolineae bacterium | reverse complement strand
GATGAAGCCGGCCACCACGAACGCCAGCCCGCTGGAGATGGCCGGGATGCTGGCCAGGACGCCGAGCGCCTGCGACTGCTGTTTGCCGTGATAATTGGCTGCGATCAGCACGACCAGCGTCGGCACCAGCAGCGCCGCCGCCAGGCCGGCGAGGAGCTGGGCCATGTTCATCATGGTCGTGTCGCGGCTGAGCGCCATGACGGCCATGGCGACGCCATGACTGACCGCGCTGACCTGGAACACCAGGCGCTCACCGAACAGCTTCCCCAGCTTGGCGCCCAACATGACGAAAGCCGCCACCGCCAGCGAATATAGGACCAGGGCCGTCGAGACAGCGGTTGCCGGCGCGTTCAAATCCTCCACGATGGGCCCCAGCGACACGGGCAATGCGTTGACGTTGATGCCCATCTGAAGCTGCGCGATAACGATGATGACCAGAGGCAGCCACGATACTTTGGAGGCGGTCGCTATGACGTTGGTTGGAGTGACCTTGGTTGCCATACAGTCTCCTTCAGGCGTACAATGCGCACCTCAGAACACCTGGGCGCAACTCTGTCATCAGTATAACCGAACGCGTTTGTGAAATAAAAGAGCCGCCTCCCCGAGGCGGTCGTGCTATTTGTTGTATGGCATGGGACGGATAAGCGGCGTTGGCGATGAGGGCGACAGCCAGCGCGGCAGCGCCTTCTCGGCCTGGATCGCGGCCTTACGAGTAATGCTTTTGCCGCCGTGCGTAGTCAGCATGTGCCCCCATCCGATATGAAGTGTGATCACACAAGCCATGTGTGCCGCAAGACGAAATTAGTATATATGCCTATACACAATCTGCGCAAATCGTGCAATGTCGCTCACACGGCGGACAGCGCACATCGGTAGTAGCTGGCGAAACAGAGCGCCGGTCCGGCCGGTATAGGGTCAGGAGCCATCCGGCCGCCCCGCGCGCAGGGCGATATTGCCAGGGCGCCGGACCGCCAGCGTGCAGCCGGACAAGACCGCTGCGGTGATTCCCACATTTCTTTCACAGTTTGGTGTTCAGCCGGTTGTCGTGCCGCTGTCTGCGTTGCCGGACTTGGCAGATCGGCTAACCCGCCAGGCGCGCACCGCCAACAGACCCAACGTCACCGCGGTCAGTGGGACAGCGAATCCGAGCAGCATCGTGCTATATGTTGGCAGTGCGTCGTGCTCGGCGGCATCGAGGATCACGTAGATGGTGTAGGCGACGTAGTAGGCCAGAAAGAGCGCCCCTTCCCAGCGCGCGATGCGGTAGCCTGTGAAGAAGATTGGCAAGCATGCGACCGCAACGGCGATCATGAAGGGGATATCGAACTCCAGCGCGGCCGCCGGCACATTCACGCCATTCGGAGCCACGGCTGCCGACAGGCCCAGTACCGCCATAATATTGAACAGGTTGCTGCCGACGATATTGCCCACAGCAATGTCCCGTTCCCCACGCAGGCTGGCGATGACGGAGGTTGCAACTTCGGGCAAGGACGTGCCCACGGCAACGATGGTCAGGCCGATGACAAGTTCGCTCAGTTCCAGCGCCCGCGCGATGCTCACGGCGCCATCCACCAGCCAGCGCGCGCCGACTACCAGCAGCAGCAGGCCAACGATCACCAGCCCGACGTTACGCAGTATCCGCCACAGGCCCATGCGGTCATCTTGCTGCCCGTATTCATGGGTGTACTCAGCCTCAACCAGCTTGAACTCCTTGCGGCTTTGGTAGACGGCGAAAACTGTGTACACCACAATACCCGCGAACAGGAACAGACCATCCAGCCGACCGATGCGGCCATCCAGTCCTAGCAGCAGCAGCAAGAACGATACGCCGATCATCAGCGGCACATCCAGGCGCACGAGTTGCTGCATCACGACCAGCGCGCCGATCAACGCGGACACGCCCAATATGAAGAGGACATTGAAGATGTTGCTGCCCACTACGTTCCCAAGGGCGATATCAGCCTGACCGGAGAGCGCGGAACCGATGCTCACCGCCAACTCTGGCGAACTCGTACCAAAGGCGACTACCGTCAGCCCGACGACCAACGGCGAGATGCCGAAGCCCACCGCCAGGCGCGCCGCACCGCGCACCAGCAACTCTGCACCGACAATCAGTGCAACCAGACCG
Source organism: Anaerolineae bacterium (assembly GCA_025454565.1). Classification (GTDB taxonomy): domain Bacteria; phylum Chloroflexota; class Anaerolineae; order CG2-30-64-16; family CG2-30-64-16; genus JALOOE01. The sequence continues at coordinate 4,714 of JALOOE010000125.1, read as the reverse complement.
ATGATGAACAAGATCCCTGTCAATGGCTCCATTTGACCTCAATAATCTTCGGTGGGTCGGGCGGGTGTTGTTATGATCCGGGATGGATCGCGTATTGTGTTTGGCTGCGCCTCCCAACTGGGCGCAACCCCTACGGCATATATGACCGTTAGCGACATCCTTAAGGTGGCGTTTGCTCGATGGCAGCCAGATCATCGCGTATGGCGCGTTTCATCGGAATGCCGATGCGATGCGCGGCCGAGCCGATGGCGTGCGAGGTGACCGGCCCGCCGACTACCAACAGCACGATCAGGACCAGCCCCTTGCCGAACTCGAGCGGCGTCAGCGCGACCGTGGCCAGCAGGAGCAGCACCACGCCAAATATGCTGACCTTCCCCGTGGCATGCAAGCGCGTATAAACATCCGGCATTCGGATGAACCCCAGCACACCCAGCACCGAGAAGGCCGTGCCTATGATCACGGCGAGGATGGCGATGAATTCGAGAAATGTATGCATCAATCGGGTTCCAACTACCTGCCTGATCCGTGCTGCGTGATTCTCCTGCGCACAATCACGTTTCACTCAAAACATCTGCTGATCCGCAATGTACTTCGCCAGCGCAATCGTTCCCACGAATCCCAACGCGGCCAGCCCCAACGCCACATCGATGTACGCGGCGTTCAGCCAGATCAAGGCGATCAACACCAGCACGGCGAGCATAAGCGTGCCCACCAGGTCAGCGCCGATCAGCCGGTCAATGACGTTCTCGCCCCGCCACACCCGCCAGACGCAGACTGCAATGAGCGCGATGTGGATCGCCAGGGCAATGTTCAACACCAGGGCAAGGATGTCGCTCATGGGAAGATCTTGCTCAATAGGTCGCGGCGCATGGCCTGCGCGTCTGCTACGTACTCGGCTGAGTGGGTTGCATCCAAACAGTGGGTGTAAAGCGTGCCCGCTTTGTCGATGCCGATCACCAGCTCGCCTGGCGTGACGGAGAGGGCGTGCGCGCTGAGCGCGGTGCCCAGCTCGCTGTCGCAGCCCGAATCGATGGCAATGATGCCGGGCTGGATCGGCAGCGCCGGGTCGAGCACGATGCGGGCGACTCCGATGCCGCTCTTGACCACGTCGACGGCCAGGATGGCGGTGTACCGGATCAGCGCCCAGCCAGCAGCCGGCAGCCGGCGCAGGTCAGTCGGTCCGGGCTGGGGCCGCAGCAGCAGCGCTGCCACTGTTGACACCAAAGTACCTAGCACAATGTTACTGAGCTGCAGGTTCCCGGTCAGAGCCAGATAGATGATGAGCAGGATAACAATGGTGCGAATGTAATGCATGGATGACGGGACCTCACTTCCCCAACACTGCAGCGATATACGCTGATGGGTCGCCCAGCCATACACTGACGTGGTTTGCCAGGCGCAGCAGCGGCTCGGCCCACACACCTAGCAGCAGACACAGGCCGATCAGCAGCGCAGGCGCCAGGATGCGATCACCGCCAGGCTTGGCTTTCACACCCTCGGCCGGTGAAACCCACCAAATGGTCCGAAACGCTGGCACAATATAGACGACCGTGATGATGCTGGCGACACCGATCGCAGCCAGCGACGGATACTCGCGGCCCACCACTCCGCTTTGGAACAGCGCCAGCTTCCCGATGAAGCCGTTCGTCGGCGGGATGCCGGCCAGCGCCATCGCGCCCAGCAAGAACAGGGCGCCCATGAAAGGCAGCGACTTGCCCAACCCCGTGATGTTCGCAAAGGCAGCCGACTTAACCTGCGCTCGGCTGGCGACTGCGCCAGCCAACATCAGCATGGCGGCTTTGATCAGGCTGTGATTGACCGCCAGCACGATGGCTGCGGCCAATGCAAGGGGTGTACCCCAACCGATTCCCACCAAGATGAACCCGATCTGAGCCAGGGTGGAATAGGCGAGCATGCGTTTGGCGTTATGTGTGCCGAGGGCGGCCAACCCACCAAAGACTACGCCGACGATGCCCAGGACGATCAGCAACCCGCGGAGCGTCGCGGCATACGGCACGAAGAGCAGCGTCGTCATGCGCAGAAAGCCGTACACTCCCAGCTTCACTACCACCGAAGACAGCATCGCGCTGACCGGCGTGGGCGAGGCCGTGTGGAAGTCGGGCTGCCAGAAATGGAACGGTACCACTGCGCTCTTCACCATGAAGAAAACGAACATCAGCACCATCGCCATACCAAGGAGCGGCGGCGCCGGGGCGGCATCCTGAGACCCTCGAAGGATGCGCTCTGCCAAATCGGCCATGTTCAGCGTGCCATACGAGACGTACAAGCTGCCGATAGCGCTCAGCAGGAAGATGGCCGCAAAGAGGCTGATGAAAAAGTACTTGTACGCGGCCTCGGGACCGTGGCGATCGTCCGAAATCGCCGTGAGCACCGCGCCGGACAACACCAAGAGCTCAGCGAAAACGAACAGATTGAAGATGTCGCCGGTCAGAAACGCGCCGGTGAGCCCGGCGGTGAGGGTCAGGAAGAGGGGGAAGAACGCCGGGTAGGTGGCGCACTTGTCCCGGCAGCCCAGCGCGTAGATCAGGCCTGTGACGAGAATCCCTTGCGCCATCACAACCATCGTCGCGGCCAATAGATCGCCGACCAGGGTGATGCCGAACGGCGGGGGCCAGCCGCCCAACTGGAACACCACCGGGCCGCGCTGCCAGACGATCCCCAGCAGCGCGATACTGGCGATGAACGACGCGCCCAGCGCGCCGGCGGACCATGCCCGCTGGACGCGCAGACGGCGCCAGAGCAGCAGCCCAGCCGCCGCGCCAGTCAGCGGAATGATGATAGGAAGCAGGACGAGATGAGAATCCACCAACTCAATCCTTCAGCATGACCTGTAGCCGTATGGCGTACTGCGCGCATTCGCCGGTTAACTGATTTACCGATCGTTGATTCATCAATGCTTCAACTCTGCAATCTCATCCGAATCCGCCGTACTGTAGCGCGTCGAGAGCACGTACACCAGCGCCAGCACTAGCGAGAAGCCTGCCATGCTGATCACAATGGCCGTGAGAACCAACGCCTGGGGTAGCGCGTCGCTGCGTTGGCCAGCCGCCTGGGCATACGCAGCGACCGCGCCCTGGTAGGCGCCGGTGGACAGCAGGAACAGGTTCACTGCATTGGAGATGATGAGCAGCCCGATAGCCGAGCGGATCACGCTGCGGCGCAGAATCTGGAACACGCCAATCCCGAACATCGTACCGATAGCGAACGCCTTCAAAATGTCCATCATTCCCCCAAGTGTCCGGGCGGGGTCTAGCCGTCCCTATCGCTCCACCGGATCATCCTTCGGATGCCCCAATGCAGCCAGCGTCATGGATGCGCCGCCCAGCACCGTCAGGCAGATCGCCACCTCGAAAACAAAGGAAGTGGTCAAGCCGAAACCGCGTGGGAGCGGCAGGGCCAACATCTTCCCATAGTCCAAATGGGCGAAGAACGAGCCGGTCAACAATGCCGCCAGCGCAGCGTCCGCGATCGCCAGCAGCAGCCCCGCCCCAATCAGGATGCTCGGCTTAAGCCAAGGCAACTGCCGCCGTGTCTCATGGTATCCGAACACCACGTACCAGAATGCGATGGTCAGGCTGATGATGACGCCCGCTGTGAATCCATCGCCGGCCTGGTCGTGCCCGTACATCATCTGTACGGCGGCCAGCACTAGCATGACGGGCAACAGGATGCGTGCCAGGACCCGCACGAATGGTGACGGCCGCTTCCCGCCGATGCCCATGACGAAGAGGTCGTGATGTTCTATCCCCAACCCGAACTCACCCCGATCGGCAGCGTCTAGCGTCTCGCCATTCGCTGCACGCTGATTCGCTTGCCAATCCGTGTGCGCCGCGTAGCGCAGCAATGTGTAGACCCCCACCCCGGCCAGGCCGAAGACCGCAATCTCAATCAACGTGTCGAAGCCGCGGAAGTCCACCACCACTGCACCCACGATATCGGCCGCGCCGGTGAGCAGCTTGGCGTTGGCCTCGTAGAACGGGGTGACGATACTTTCGCGCGGCCGGGAGGTCAGCGCAACCAGGGTAAGGATCATCATCGCGAACCCGCTGGCGGCCGCGATCAGACCGTCTCGCCCCAGGCCGACGCGGCTTTGCTTGAAGGTCAGCTCCCAACTGCGGCGGCGTTGCTTGCGCGGCAGACTGGTGAGCGCCAGGGTCAGGATTACCACACTCAGGATATCGACCACCACCTGCACCAGCGCGACGTCGGGCGCGGGCTCCAGGACCATGATCACGGCCACACTCAGACCCGATGCCCCCAGCGCGAGGATGGCATCGAAATCGCGGCGCAGGAAGACGCTGAGGCCCGCGGCGGCTGTCGCCAATGTCAGGGTGAAGACGCGCAAGATCGCCAGTTCGTCCAGGCTGAACGGCGGTAGTGTCGTCGGCAGCGGCATACGGCCGAAAAGCAGCATTAACGCGGTCAGGCTGACCAACATGATGGCCAGGTAACGCCGCAGTTGGCCCGACTGCGTCCGAGTGGCAAGATAGGCCGCCCGGTCCAGCAGTTGGAGCGTGCCGGAGTACACACGGTTGAAGCTAAAGCGTTCCGGCACGCGGTCCTGCCAGGCGCGCACGCGGACGCGGAACACCCACAATATCATCCCAAGCGACACTGCCACAATGCTCAGGATCAGCGGCGGGGTAATGCCGGCCCACAACGCCAGCGATACCTTCACCTTATCGCCGTAGGC
>JALOOE010000720.1 GCA_025454565.1 Anaerolineae bacterium | reverse complement strand
GTGAACTCGGGATGGTGCCAGTCGATCACCGAATGGTAAAACCCAACCTTGAGGTCCTGCGCCCGGAAGGCATCCACCATCGGATGCAGCAGATCCTTGCCGCAGGGGGCTTTGGTCGCCTTGTAGTCGGTCAGCGCCGAGTCCCAGAGACAGAAGCCCTCGTGATGCTTGGTCGTGATGACGAAATACTTCATCCCCGCGTTGGCGGCTTCCTGCGCCCACACCTTGGGGTCGTAAAGGTCGGGGTCGAAGTGGTCGAAGTATTTCTGGTAATCCTCGTCACGGATACGCTCGCGCTGCTTCACCCATTCGTGGCGCGCGGCCAGCGTGTAGGCGCCCCAGTGGATGAACATGCCGAAGCGATCGTGCGTGAACCAGCTTGTGTCGCCGGCGGTGGGGAGGGGTTGTTGTGACATTCAGTGACTCCTTTGCATTTCATCTGATTTTTCCGGCTCACGGATTACACGGATGAACACGGATTCTTTGTATAGGTCCTAAATCCGTGCGATCTGTGTCATCTGTGAGCCATTTTGGACTGTAGGGTTGTAGAGCTATGCTTTGACCGGCCTACCATCCTGCCCCGCCGACGCCTTGATCGCGTCCCACAGCCGGGCCATGCGCAGGCCGACTTCGGGCGGGCAGGGGTTGGGCAACGTACCATCGCGCACGGCCAGGAATTGCTCCCAGACGCCGAGCGAGGCGGGGACGGGCACCTTGCGAAGCTGTTTGCGGCCCTGGCGCTGGATGCGCAGCCACTTGCCCCAGATGTCGGTGTGCAGGATCGCGTCGGCGCAGAAGACGCGCACATCCGATGCGCAAGAGCGGATCGCCTCGCCGCAGCCATGCATCGTGACGTACGCGCCCGATGCCAGCTTGCCCATCACCATGCCCAGGGTGTCCACGGGCCGGCCGTTGTTGTCCAGCCACGCGGCCACCTCGACGAAGTCCTCGCCCGCCAGGTCGGCGCAGGTGTTGAGCATGTGCGCGCCGGTGTCGAACAGGAAGCCGCCGCCCGCAATCTCCGGCTGCTGGCGCCAGGTGTTGGCCGTGCCCGGCCCCCAGCTCTGCCACACCGTTGCGCTGATGCTCCACATGCGCCCCAGTTCGCCGGAGCGCAGGATGCGCGACGCCGTGCGGATCTGCGGTGAGAGGCTGCCGGGGAACGCCACGACGAGCAGCTTGCCGGTGCGGTCGCGCGTCTCGATCAGGCTGCGCGCTTCGGCCGCGTTCATCACCATCGGCTTCTCCAGCAGGACGTCCAGCCCGGCCTCCAGACAGGCCTTCGTCTGGTCGTGGTGATGGGCGTGCGGGGTGATGATGAAGGCCGCGTCGAGTCGCCCCGCATGCTCCCTCAGCAGCTTGCCCAGATCGGGCTGGTTCGGCGGGATCGGCTGGCCGGCCGCCTCGAACATCGCCGCCGAGGCGGCGTACTGCGCCTCCGACGGCTCACACATGGCGACGACTTGCGTGGTGTCCGTCTGCTTCAGCATGTTGCGGAAATGGGCGCGCGCCATGCCGCCGCAGCCGATCATGGCAACGCGCACGGGGGTAGTGGAGGTCATGAGGTTATTCTCCTTCCCAGGTGATCAGAAAGCTCGTGATAAGCCGCCACGAACCACGGATGGACGGCGAACAAAGAAGCGCGGCGCAACCAGAGATAGTCGAGGTAGCACCAGCACGCCTCATCCAGCGACACCGCGACCGCCCGCAGGATCGCGTCCTGATAAGGTGGCGCGCCGCGACGCCGTCCCATGCGACCTTGTCCGCCAGGAAGACGATCTTGTCCAACGTCGTTGGCGATGCCTTCAGCGTCGTATGGCAGCCGATGGCGCTGAGGACCGCCGCGTCCGAAACGCCGAACAGTTCGGCGGCGAGCACCGCCGACTGCCGTTGGTGCAGCAGCATTGGCGCGGCGGCTTCTTCGGGGAATACGGCGATCCCCCACTGCTGAGTGTATTCGATCCGCTGTGCTGCCGGAACGATCGCGCTGATGTCGTGCAACCAGCCGGCTGTCTCGGCTTGATGCGCATTCCCGCCGAAGTGCACAGCGAGGCGCTGCGCCTCTGCTGCTACCGCCATGCTGTGCTTGCCCGTCGCAGCGCAACCATGACGGGCAAGCACGGTTGTCACATCCGCAGGGATTTCGCCGGTCAGCGGAATGCCAGCTATCAAGGCGGCGCAGAGTGCATCCATAGGTGTCTTTCGGCTGCTCGCGTGGCTTCGTGGATCAGGCAGTCGACGCTAATAAGCGTTGGATATCCGTCTGACAGCGCACACATTCGCAGCTTCCTTACGATCATCGCGGCCCAGATCAGCGATCCGCGCGACAGCCGCCGCGTGTTTCTCGGAAACCTCGGCGCTCATAGCGCTCACATCTTCACTGGCCTTCCGCCCGCGGCCGCCGACGCGCTGATCGCCTCCCACAGCCGCACCACGCGCAGCCCGTTCTCGGCCGGGCCGGGGTTCGGCAGCGTGCCGGCGCGCACGGCCAGGAATTGCTCCCACGGGATCGGCGCATCGGGGGGATCGAGTGGTTGGGGCGTTGTTTCCCCGCGGCGCTGGATCGCCATGCGCCGGCCCCAGGCGTCGGCGTGGATCGTCGCCTCGGAGTAGAAGGCGTGGAGATCGGCGCCGACCGTGTGACTGGCCTCGCCCATGGCGTGCATCGTCACCAGCGCGCCGGAGATCGTCCTGCACATCACCGTGGCGCGCGTCTCCACAGCCCGGCCGTTGTTATTGAACCAGGCGGCTGCCTCCACGAAATCCTCGCCGGCCAGTTCGGCCACCGCGTTGACCATGTGCGCGCCCGCATCGAAAAGGTATCCGCCGCCTGAAATCTCCGGCACATGCCGCCAGGTGCCGGCATTCATTGGGCCCCAGCCTTCCCACAGCGTCGCGCTGATCCCCATCAGGTGACCGAACTCGCCCGCCTGGCGCATGGCGATGGCCGCGCGATAGCGGGCGGAGAGGCTGGCCGGGAAGGCGACCATCAGCACGTGCCCCGTGCGGTCGCGCGTCTCGATCAGGCTCTGCGCCTCTCGCACGTTCATTGTCATCGGCTTTTCCATCAGCACGTCCAGTCCGGCCTCCAGGCTGGCGACGACCTGGTCATGATGGAAGGCGTGCGGCGTGATGATGAACGCGGCGTCGAGCTCGCCTGCATAGTCGGCCAGCAGCCGGGTCAGATCGGGCTGGTTGGGCGGGAGCGGCAGCCCGGCGTCTTCGAGCAGCCGGGCGAACTCCGCATACGCGGCCGGAGATGGCTCGCTGACGACCGGGATGGCCGGCCGGCTGGGCAGCGGCAGCATCCGGCGCAGGTGATGGCGCGCGAATCCGCCGCAGCCGATCATGGCGACGCGAACGGGCTGAGTTGTAGACGTCATCTGATTCTCCAACGAGCAAAGTGTTCACCACGGAGGCACAGAGGGCGCGGAGCCGATCATGAATTGGTCGGCCCTGTGCTCTCCGTGACTACGTGGCCTAATTCCGGGGGTTCAGTCTCTGCCAAATCGGGCGCAAAACGGGCCAGATCCTCGCGCAGTTGGCGCAACGCCAGGTCCTTTGCGCGCACTTCCAGCATCACATCGAATGGGCGCAATCCGTCGGCCAGCCGCACGAAGTCGATGAACTCGAAGGGGTTTATGTAATCTGAATGGTAATTCCAGCGCGTCTGGCGCACCTGCGGCGCATCATCTTCGCGC
>JALOOE010000124.1 GCA_025454565.1 Anaerolineae bacterium | reverse complement strand
GCGGGACGCGCGAGGGTTGGCGGGCGCAGGCGCGCACCCAGCAGATGACCGTGCCGTATCGCGTCTCGAAGGACTACCGTCACGTCGCCATCGAGCCGCCGGCAGACCTCACCGATCGGCAGGCGCTCTACGTGACCGGCTCCAAAGGAAATCGCTATTTCCGCATCGACCGTTACCCGGACGACACCTGGATGCTCTCCGGCGCGCCGCTCGACGCCGAGGCGCCGGCCTCCAGCCTGCCGCTGGAACCGCAAGTCGTGAAGGATCTGCGCGAGTTCATCGATCGCTATGGCACGATCCGGTTCACGACCAACGAAGGCATTGGGGTGACACTCTACGGCTTGGGGCCCCGGGTGGAACTGAGCGGAGAGGATCGCGCCCGGCTGAGCACAATGATCGAGGCGCTGGCGCAAGGGGCGTGGACAGTGATTCCTTGAGGTGCGACCTCTCTACTGCGTCCTGTTACCGTGTGCGATCCTGGTACGGAGCAATCATCGACTCGCATCAGCGCGTGCAGCAAGGCCCTGATGCAGGTATGATCATCGATCCCAGTTGAACGACCTATGCTTCAGCCGCGACAATGCTGAGCGGATGAAGCATAGGCGTTGCACAGAGATCAGTTCGCGCTCGTCACTCGCCTTGCCTGCCGGCCGAGAACGTCTCTGGCCTGGCGTCAACTCCACCACTGCCACCTGCCGCCGATTTGACAATGGTAGGTCAGTAGTTCATAATATCGTTGAGCGATAACGGAAACCGATAGTATGATCCGCGATCTCTTTCTGGGCTTCATCCGCCTACACATCCTGCACCATGCCGTCGAGGGGCCGATCTTCGGATTGGATATGATGCGCGAACTGGCGCGCCACGGCTATGACCTCAGTCCAGGTACGCTCTACCCGATTCTGCACAAGCTGGCCGCGGCGGGCTACCTGGCGCAGGAACTCCAGGTGGTGGGAGGCAAACAGCGCAAGTACTACCGCGCTACCCCGGCCGGCCGCGCGGCGCTGGCCGAGGCGATGGCCAAGGTGCGTGAGCTGGTAGACGAGGTCGGGATCGAGACAGCGTAACGCAGCGATGACACGAAAGGGCGAAACCACGCAGTGACAACTCCTCACCTGCCTCCAGGGTCGAGCGCCGCCAAGCAGGGGCGTTCTCTATCGCCGAAACGACATTACTTGTGGGAGCTGCGACCCTACTTCCGCCAGGTGGCCGGGCAGTTGGTGCTCGGTTCCATCTGCGGCATCATCATGAACATCGCGGTGGTGCTGCCACCCATTCTGCTCGGCCGGGCCATCGACACCGCTCTGGCGTTCGAACAAGGCCAGGCGAGCGCCACCGCAGTGGCTTGGGCGGCGCTGGCGTTCGTGGCTGGCACGCTGGCCACCGAGGGGCCGCGCGTGCTCAAGCGATGGTGGATCTTCACCGGCATCGGCCGCATGATGGCCAATCTGCGCGTCGATGCCATGTCCGGGGTGTTGGCCTGGCCTATGGCGACCCTGCACATCACGCCGATCGGCGATCTGATGTCTCGCATTATCAGTGATGTCGATGTCTTGGGATTCGGGCTGCGCGAATTCATCAACGAGACGTGGGATACGCTGCTCTTCTCGATCTCGATGGTGGCGGCCATGCTCATCTACGACCCCAGCCTGACGCTGATCGCGCTGCTGCCGGTGCCATTCGGCATGTGGTTGGGCGAGGCGACCGGCCGTTGGGTGCGCCCTCGCACTGCAGCAGCCCGCCAGGCCAGCGCATCACTCACTGCGCTGCTGCAAGAGCAGTTGGCTGGCATTCGCGTGCTACGCCTGTTCGGCTGGTCTGCCACCGCCATTGCCAGAGTCGAACAACGCTCGCAACGCCTGGCAGATGCCAACCTGGGCGTGGCGCTCCTCCGTGGGGCGCTGACCCCGGTCTACATGGCAGTGATGACGTGCGGCGTGGTGCTGGTGATATGGCTGGGCGGCCAGCGAACCGCGGCCGGCATCATGAGCGTGGGCGCTTTCATCGCATATCTGCAGCTCTATCTGCGCTTCACCCAGCGCAGCTTTCGTCTGCCGCAGATGCTCAACTCGATCCAAAGCGGCGGGGTAGCCCATGACCGCCTCAAACCGTTGCTGGCGCCCGCACTGCCCGCCGCCGAGGCCCAAGTACGCCTGGCCTCATTCCGACCATCTTATGTGAGCGGGATCGAATGTCGGCCTGAGCCGCTGCCCAAAATTCAGTCGCGGCCGCTGGCTGTCTCGGTCGAGCGCCTACGCGTCACCTATCCTGGCGCAGCGTCACCCGCCCTGCATGATGTCTCGCTGAATCTCCCGGCCGGCAGTTTCGTGGCGGTCACCGGTCCGGTTGGTTCGGGTAAGAGCGCCTTAGCGCGCTCGCTGCTCGGACTCTACCCGTTCGATGCCGGATGCGTGCTGATCGAGGGTGTGCGTGCTGATCAGATGAGCGAGACCGAGCGTGCAGCCCGTGTCGGCTACTTGCCCCAGGACCCTTACCTTTTTTCCGATACGGTGGTTGGCAACGTACTCATGGCGCCGCAGGATCAGGGCGATCCAGCGCAAGATGAGGTCGAGGCACCGATCGTCACGGAGGCGTTGGCCGCCTCAGCGCTGGATGAGGACGTGCGCGCCATGCCCGACGGTCTGAATACGCAGATCGGCGAGGGAGGCATTCGTCTGTCAGGCGGCCAGCGCCAGCGCATTGGGCTGGCGCGCAGCCTGGCTGCAAGCGCCCCGAACCGTCCGGGGCTGTTGGTGCTCGACGACCCGTTCTCCGCGGTTGATGTCGAAACGGAAGCGCGCATCGTGACCGCGCTGCGCCAGGTCTACGGGCCCGCTGCGCCGTCCGAGCGCCAGGCCACGATCCTGCTCTGTTCACACCGGCTGGCCGCGTTTCCGCAGGCCGACCGGGTGATCGTGCTCGATCGCGGGCGCATCGTCGAACAGGGAACGCATGAGGAGTTGATGCAGGGGGACGCCCTGTATGCCGCCATCTTCCGTGCGCAGCGCACCGTGCTCACCACCGAAGCGAATCAGCCCGCAGGGAGGATGGCATGAGCGTAACAGTGACCCCCACCGGGAAGGGCCAACCGGCCGCCGTGCCGTGGCGGCCGGTCGCTGCGCTCCTTTGGCCCTGGCGAGGTCAGTTGGCGATCATCGTGGGTAGCGTTCTGCTGGCTGCGATTCTGGATGTGATCCCCCCACTGATCACACGGAACCTGATCGACAACTATCTGACGGTCGGCCGCACCGATGGCATTTTGCTCCTGGCGCTGTTTTATCTGGGCGTCACCGTCGCGCTGCAAGGGATGAACTTCGTCACCAACTACTTCACAGCCCGGGTCTCACAAGCGGCATTGCACCGCCTGCGTGTACGTCTTTTCGCACACTTGCAGACCCTGCCCCTCAACTACTATGACCGAACACCGCTAGGTGATACGATCAGCCGCTGCACCGCAGACGTCGAGACGGTGGATACCCTCTTCTCCACTGGTGTGGCGCGGGTCATGGGCGACCTGATCCGCCTGGTGACGGCGGGCATCGCCATGGTAGCCGTCAGTCTGCCCCTGGCGTTGATTTCGATCCTGGTCGTGCCCCCGCTGGTAGTGCTGACGCGGGCATTCCAGGTGCGGGCGCGTGCGGCCGAGCGCGATCAGCGCCGCGCCGTTGGCGTACTCAACGCGCATTTGCAAGAGGTGTTCGGCGGTGTTGAGGTTGTGCGCGCCTTCAGCCGCGCGCCGATGTTCGTCGCCCGCTTCCGCCGCGCGGTGGCGCACGCGCTAGTCGCATACAACCGATCCACCGCCTTCGTCTCGCTCTACCCACCGATGACCAACACAATGTTGGCCGTCGCAATCAGCATCCTACTATGGGCCGGCGCCAGCGGGGTCTTCGCCTCACTCCAGATATCGCTGGGTACGCTCACAGCGTTTATCCTCCTGTTTCAGCGCTTCTTCCAACCCATTGTGGCGTTAGGTGACGAGTGGCAGGTCGTGCAGCGCGCCCTGACCGGTTTGGAACGCGTTTTCCAGGTATTGACCTTGCCGCCGGAGCCGCAGCCTGAGCTACAGGACGCAGCTCAGGCCTTGCGCTTCCGGAGCAGCGGGGCGACAAGCGCTGCCCCGCCCCTCGCTGAACTGCGTGACGTAGTCTTCGGTTATGCGGAAGACCGCCCGGTGTTACATGGCGTGTCGTTGCGCCTGGCCCCGGGCGAACACGTGGCGATCGTCGGTCGCACCGGCGCCGGCAAGAGCAGCGCTATGCACCTGTTGGCGGGACTGTACACGCCGTGGCAGGGCGAAGTCACCGTGCTCGGGGGCGATCCGCGCTCCCTTTCCGGCGAAGCGCGGCGCCGCGCCATCGGCGCCGTGCCGCAGATCGTACAGTTGTTTCAAGGTAGCGTGCGCGATAACCTGGTCCTGGGTGATGGCCAAGTGACAGAGGATGATCTGCGCCGTGCGGCTGAGATCACAGGCGTAGCGGAGTTCATCGCGACGCTCCCGCGGGGCTACGACACGGTGATCAGCAGCAGCGGTCGCGGGGAAGGTGCGCAGCTTTCCGGCGGGCAGCGCCAGTTGCTCTCTCTAATGCGCGCCTTGGTGTGGGATCCACGCGTGCTGCTGCTCGACGAAGCCACCGCGGCCATTGACAGCGCCAGCGACGTCGCGTTTCGCGCCGCATTGCGTTCCTTTATCGCGGAAAGGGATCGCGCCGTGGTCACCGTGGCCCACCGCCTATCTACTGCGGCCGAGGCCGATCGGGTGGTGGTGCTTCAGGCAGGCCGTATCATCGAAGAAGGCTCGCCTGCCGAGTTAGTACGCCGTGGGGGACATTTCGCTGCCCTGCTGGCTCTGGAAGCTGCGGGCTGGGAGTGGCGCTGATATGAAGGGGAAGCAGAGACTGCTATCTGGGTGCTCGGGTCGCGCTCGCCATCCCCGTACTTCGATAGCAATAGTCTGGCGAGGCAACCACCTGAACGAAACGACACACCAAAAGAACGCGGTGTGTAACACCTGCACCATTCGCCTGGTGCGTATCGCCTATGCGCGGGCGCCATGGTTCCGCCTGGTACGCGAGCCGTTACGTTGGGGGATGCGGGGTCTGGCATGGTTCCATCGCATCGACCCTGCCGAGTACGCAGTGCGCACACAGAGCTGCTATGGCTGCATGCGCTTTTATAAGGTCGCATTGAAGGAGAAATCCGCGCTCTTCCGTTGGCTGAACGACCGTGTCAACCCAGCCTTCGACGCGCTATTGGAACACGTCGTGACGGCTGAAGAGGTGCAGGAGGCCAAGGCGTATGCCCGCCAGGTGACTGTGCCGGATGTCACGGCGCGTCTCGAAACTGCGCTGGATTTGCCCTGCCTCGCTGAAGGAGATGGTATGCCTGAGCCCGAACGATGCGCTCCTTCTTGACCCCTGCCCTGCGGGAGGTGATCGGTCTCTTTCTCAGGCTGGGCGCCACTGCCTTCGGCGGGCCGGCGGCGCACATCTCGATCATGCACGACGAGGTGGTGACGCGGCGTCAGTGGCTGACCGATCAGGAGTTCCTCGATCTTCTCGGCGCCACCAACCTGATCCCGGGGCCGAACTCCACCGAGATGGCGATCCACCTGGGCTTCCGCCGCGCCGGCTGGCCGGGGCTGATCGCGGGCGGGGTCTGCTTTGTGGCGCCGGCGGTGTTGATCGTTCTGGGATTGGCCTGGGCCTATGTGCAGTTGGGCGCGCTGCCGCAGGCGGGGTGGTTGCTCTACGGCATCAAGCCTGTGGTGATTGCGATCATCCTGCAGGCATTGTGGAGTTTGCGGAGCAAAGCCATTCAAGATCCATCGACGGGCCTGGCGGCTGCCGCAGTGTTCGGACTCTACCTGCTGCGGGTCAACGAGGTTGCGCTGCTCTTTGGAGGCGGCCTGGTCGTGATGTTGGTGCGCAACCTGGACCGGCTGCGCGGCCGCATGGCTGCGGTGATGCTGCTGCCTCTGGGAGGCGCAGGCGCACTGGCAGAGGCAGCCGTGCCGTTCAGCTTGAAGCTGCTCTTTTTCACCTTCCTCAAGATCGGCTCTATCATGTACGGCAGCGGCTACGTGCTGCTGGCCTTCCTGCGCACCGATCTGGTGGTGAACTATGGCTGGCTCACCGACCAGCAGTTGATGGACGCCATCGCCATCGGTCAGGTGACGCCCGGCCCGCTCTTCACAACAGCCACTTTCATCGGCTACCTGCTCGGCGGGGTGCCGGCCGCGCTGCTGGCCACCTTGGGCATCTTCCTGCCCGCCTTCGTGCTTGTGGCAATCTCGAACCCGTACATTCCCCGGCTGCGCCGCTCGCCGTGGTTCAGTGGTCTGCTCGACGGGGTGAACGCGGCTGCGCTGGGCCTCATGGCCGCAGTCACCTTGGAGATCGCTCGGTCTGCACTCGTGGATCCCTTGACAATCATCATCGCATTGACGTCGCTCGTACTGCTCCTGCGTTTGCGCGTCAACTCGACCTGGCTGATCGCAGGCGGCGCGGCCGTGGGGATCTTGCGCGCCCTGTTGACGTGATCAGACGCTATCGTTGATCCACCGACCGGGCACATGGTCATGGGTTCGCTGCCGGACGCTTAGGGCTTGTCAAAGTATAACTTCCTGCTCTGGCCGGTCTCCGACCGAGCCAGAACGGGAACTTGATTCTTGACACGCCCTTAGTTACTTTGCCTGCGCTTATGGGCAAGCGCTGCCGCCTGGTTCAGCGCCACGATGCTAGTGCCGTCCTCCTGCCATGTGCCCCAGATATTGCCCACATGCGTGACGCCGTCCGGGGTGATGCGAAACAGGCCGCCGCCCGATGCGCCGAAACCGACCGGCT
>JALOOE010000123.1 GCA_025454565.1 Anaerolineae bacterium | reverse complement strand
CTCAGACTGGGCGAGGCTCTGTTGGTAGAGGCGCATGGCCTGGTCGAGGTCGCCGCGCGTCAGGTAGACCTGGGCCATGTTATGCAGCGTGGCGGCCTTCTCCCCGAGCTCACCGAGCTTTTCATCGAGTGCGAGCGCTTGCTCATACAGTGTTAATGCGCGATTGAGGTCGCCGCGCACGACTTTGGCGCTGGCCTGCGCGTGGAAGATGCGCGCCAGGATCGCCTCGTCACCCTGGGCGGTCGCGGCCTGCGCTCCCAGCTCCAGCAGCTTCTCGTCATCGGCCAGCCGGCCGAAGCCGTAGAGCGTGACGCCCAATTGCCAGCAATAGCGTGCGCGCGCCTCGGCGGGTTGGCTCTCGGCCTGGCCGATCAACTCGTCGCCCCAACCCTGGATCAGCGACGCCATGCCCGGATCGCGGCCGGTCTCGCCGAAGGCGCGATCCACCAGCCAATGGGCATAGGCCGCGTACCCCCGGTCGAGGGCCGCTTCGCGTTCAGCCGGCCGGCGGCGGCGCAGCGTGCGACCGATCACCGGCTCCAGGCGGTAGGTGGCGGCCCGATCGGTGCCGGTGAAGGTGCTATCCACCCGCGCCAGGCTGCGGCCGGCGAAGCTGTCGAGTACGGCGGCGAACGGCGCCAGCCCGGCTGCGCCCGCGGGCACCGCGCCCGTCCACAGGCAGGCCGCGGCCTCGGCAAAGAATGGGAGGTTCAGACGGCTCAGATCGGTCAGCCGCATTTGTTCGGTTTCACTCAGGGCCCGGAAGCTGCGGCCGAACGCGGCATCGAACGTGACCTGGTGCCTGGCCATGCCGGGCCGCCGCGCGGCGGCCAGCTCCTCGTCCCAGCCGGCCAGGAAAACTTCCGGCGTTACCTCGCGGCTGGCGTCGAACTCGCCGGCCAGCAGCGCGATAGCCAACGGATGCCCTTCGGTGGCCTGTGCCACGTGCAGCGCCAGCGCCGCGTGCAAACCCGGCTCGGCCTGCGCCCGCGTGCTGTGGTGGATGAAGAGATCGGCGCCGGCGGCGTCCGCGATGCCGGCCAGCGCGCCGTTGCGCGGGAACACAACCTCGCCGGGCAGCCCGGCGGGCTGTTGGCGGCTGGTCAGCAGCAGGGACAAGCCGGCCTGGGCCAGGCTGGTCACCAGCCGGTGCAGACGCTCTGCGGCCGCATGCAGGCTTTCATCCGTCGCCTGCGCCCCCAGAAACTCGCCCCACGGCACATCCGGCCGCGCGCGCCGGCCGGCACGGATCAGATCCGGGATGCCGCCGCGGCGCTCAAGCAGGGCGATCAGCTCCCTGGCCCTGGCCGTTTTTCCTTCCCCGCCTAGCTCGTCGTAGTCCACCCCCGTGTCCGCGGCCAGGGTGCGCAGCTCCTCCAGATTGAACCGCTCGGCCAGCAGTTCGCGCAATGCGGTCGCCTGCGTCGCGGTCAGGCCTGTGTCGCCGTCGTGCAGCGGCGCGGCCGGTGCGCCGGCAGTCTCGCTTTCGGATGGCGCGACGGCCAACGCCTGCAGCACGCTCTCGTAGTTGTCCAGCAGCAGCAGGGGTGGTCGCTCGCGACCCGCGGCGATAAACGCCTCGGCCAGCGCCTCGGCCGGGCGGTCGGCCAATGCCGTCGCTGCTTGCAGGCCGACCAATCGCTCCATCAGCGCCCGGAAGAGGGCTTCGGCGCCCAGATCGGGCAGATCGACCAGGCTGAACCCGATGACGCCGCCCGCGAAGCGCCAGCCGAACCGCTCGGCGAAGGCCGCGGCCAGCGCGGTCTTGCCAATGCCGCCGGTGCCCACTACCGTGACAACCTTGTGGCCCGTGCTGAACGCGTGCGCCAGTTCGTACAGCTCCCGCTCGCGGCCCAGGAAGGGGTGCGGCGGCTGGAGGCTCAGCGGCAGGTTGAGATAGCGGCCCTGGGACAGGTCGGGCACTGCGGGCTGGCCGGATTGCAGCGGCAACGGGCCGGCGGCGCCGGGCGCCACATACGCCACCGGCAGCCCCACGGCATACGGGTGTTCGGCCAGCGCCACCCGGGCCTGGCGCAGCGCCTCGCCCAGATCATGGCCGGCCAACAGGAATTCGTACAATGTCGCGGCCAGTTCATCGCTCAGCGGGTCGGGGAAATCGCCCTGCATACCGATCGCAGCCGGGATGCCGGCCGCCACCAGGCTGCGGGCCAAGCTCGCATCCATGGCGCTGGCCGCGGTGCGGCAGGCGCTCATCATCACCAGGCGGAGCACGCCCGCAGGCGGCAGGCTGGTGAAGGTCGGGCCGGCCAACGGATCGGCCACACCGTCGACGTCCTCCAGATCCAGGATGGCACGCGCTTGCTTCCGGCCATTCGCCTCGACCGGGATCACATTGCCGTGGCAGCTCAGGTGGAGGATCGCAGGCCCGTGACGCAACGCACGCTGCAGGTGCGCTTTGGTAGGCGGGATGCGCTGCGCGTGGAGCGCGACATGACTTGCCCGTAGGACCTTGCCGATGGCCGCGATCTCGTTCTCGATGTCGAGCTTATACCCATCGCGCGGGGTGCGGGCCTTGTCGTCCCGCACCAGCGGATCAGCCATCAGCGCGATGAAGCTCAGCGGCCCGGCGGGAGCCGGACGCGAGGGCCGGATGTCGGGCAGCACGCGCAGGAACCTGTAGCGACAGACCAGGAAATCGCCGTCCAGGGTCGCCGCATATTCCCACGGGAGGCCGGCGGCCGCATCGTCGGCAACCAGCAGCAGCCCCTCGTCGTCCGCGTCCAGCAGATCGGTCAGCGTGGGGCCGCCCAGCGCAGCGTACAACCTGGCCCCCAGCCCGGCTGGATCGAGACGGTACGGGTTCGAGTTGGCGGTGATACGCGGCAGCGTATCGAGCGCGACGCCATCGGTCAGCGGCCGGCCAGCGTGCGCGGCAACGACCGATCCATCGGCAATAGAGAGGGTGATGGTGACGGCCATGTCGATATCCTACGGTATGGGCGAAAATGAGCTGGGCTTCCAGCAGTGAATTATAGCACAGGTTGTTGCGCGCCGGAAAGCCGGATCGATATCAGTCAACCCGTCACCAGCGTTACAATTCGGGCAGCGCGAACCGATCGCCCGTGTCGCTGATCCACGCGGCCAGCCGACCCTGGAGCCGGCGGCGCTCGGCGGCGAAACGGGGATTCAGCGCCAGGTTCGCCTGCTCGTAGGGGTCTTCGTTCAGGTTGAACAGCAGCCAGGGATGATCTTCCAGCGCCACGTATTTCCAGCCATCGCGCGTCACCACCCCGCGCCAGGGCCGATCCACGCTGTCGCTGTGCCCCGTCGGGATCACGCACTGGAGGTAGGCTGAGTCCGGCTCGTTCGCCACCGCCTTGCCGCGCAGCCGATACCCGGAGTAGTCCGTGCCTTCCATCCAATCCGGCACGGCGATGCCGCACAACCCCAGCGTCGTCGGCGCGATATCCACGTGGTTGAGCGGCGCGGTCACGTCGCCGCGGCGATGCGAATAGGCCGTGCGCAGACCGCTGATCAGGAACGGGATACGGATCGATTCCTCCCAGGGATTCGTCTTGCGGAACATGCCGTGCGAGCCGTGCATGTCGCCGTGATCGGAGAAGAAGATCACGTGCGTGTTGTCGGCCAACCCCGTAGCGTCGAGCTTCGCCAGCACCCGGCCGATGTTCCAGTCGGCGTTCTCGATCATGGCGTAGTAGCCGGCGAGTTCGCGGCGGGCCTGTTCGACGACGCGCGGGATGGCGGGCACATTGGGCCGCAAGGCGATTTGCGCGGGCGTATGGCGCGCCAGCCACTCGGCCGGCGCGACGTAGGGATCGTGTGGCGGCTGCACCGAAAGGACGGCGAAGAAGGGCTGGGGCTGTCTCTCTCGCTCGTCCAGGTAGCCGAGCAGCAGGTCGGTGAGCGCGTCCGTTTCGTAGCCGGGGAGGCGGCGATGAAAAGTCGTAGCGCCGGCATCATCGGCAGCTCCGGCTCCACCATGCACCCAGCAGTCCCACTGGCTGTTGTTGTTTTCGTAGCCGATCCAGGTGGCGAACCCGCCGCGACGCTCCGGCGGGATGATGTGCATCGCGGCCCGCCCCTCCGACTCGTGGAAGCCGTCCACGTGCCACTTGCCGAAGTAGGCCGTATGATAGCCGGCCTGCTTGAAGGGTTGCGCGATCGTGGGCTGCTCCGGCGGCATGCGATATTCGTGGCCGGGGACGCAGTGGTGCGGATAGCGGCCGGTCAGCATCGAGCCGCGGAACGGGCAGCAGAGCGGGAAGCCGGAGACGGCGCGCGCGAAGCTCACGCCCTCGGCCGCCAGCCGGTCGAGATTCGGCGTGGACAGGTTGGGATCGCCCGCGTAGCCGGTCGCCTGGCCGCGGTGTTGGTCGGTGATGATCCAGATGACGTTGGGTTGCGAGGTCTCAGGGTGTGGCATGTCTACCGTCCGGCTCGTTTCGAGAGTTCGCTCAACGCGTCCCATTGGGCAGAGGTGAGCACGTCCAGCCCGCTGAACTGGCCCGCGCCCTTGAGCCACTCGCCGCCGTCGATCACCACGCACTCGCCGTTGATGTAGCCTGCGTAGTCCGACACGAGAAAAGCGGCCAGGTTCGCCAGCTCCTCGTGGCGGCCGACGCGTTTGAGCGGCACGCGCTGGATGGCCGCCTCGGCCAGGCGTGGATCGGGCAGCAGGCGCTCCCATGCGCCGGGGGTGGGGAACGGGCCGGGCGCGACGGCGTTCATGGTGATGCCGTGTCTGGCCCACTCGACGGCCAGCGAGCGGGTCATCGCCAGCACGCCCGCCTTGGCTGCGGCCGACGGCACGACGAACGCCGAGCCGGTCTCCGCATAGGTGGTGACGATGTTGAGCATGCGGCCGCCGCGGCCGGCCGCAATCCAGCGCTTGCCCAGCGCCAGGGTGCAGTAAAACGTGCCGTGCAGGACGATGCTCAACACGGCGTCTACTGCCCGATGCGACAACCGCTCGGTCGGGCTGGTGAAGTTGCCGGCCGCGTTGTTCACCAGCACGTCGATCGCGCCGAAGTGCTCCCAGATCGCGCCGAGCATCGCATCCACGGCGTCTGGGTCGCGCACATCGCAGGGCTGAACGAACACCTCGCCGCCATGCGCGGCCATCATCTGCTCGGCAGCTTCCCGTAGCACCGGCTCCCGGCGGCTGGTGATGGCGAGCTGCGCACCCAGTTGGAGGAAACGCTCGCCCATCGACCGTCCCAGCCCTGTGCCGCCGCCGGTGATGACGATGACTTTGCCTTTGAGGAGCTCAGGTTGGAACACGGTGGCCTCCGGTCGCAACGAAACCTGGCCGTGGTGGGACGGATGCGCACAGATGGACACAGATGAACGACTTGCGCATGGTGAACCACGTGCCGCCGTCCTCGACGATCTCGAAGCCCAGGCGTTGATAGAGCCGCAGCGCGGGGTTGTCGGCCTGGACGCTGAGCGATACAGCGCCATAGCGCTCGGCCGCGGCATCGAGCAGCGCGCTCAGCAGCCGCGTGCCGATCCCCTGGCCGCGATAGCCGGGCATCACCGCCACCGAGAGCTCCGGCGTGGCAGCATCCACGTATCCGTAGCCCGGATCGTCGGCGGGAAAGAGCCGCAGCCACGCGGCGCCCACCAACAGGCCCGCGTCGTCCACCGCCAGATAGCCTATGTCGCCCGCGCGTCCCCAGCCGGCGACGTAGTGCGCAAGTCCTGGCGAGTGGACGATCTCCCGCGTGGGCGGCTGGGCGCCGTCCGGCACATGGAGCGCCTGATAGAGCATCTCCCAGAGGCAGTGTGCGTCTTCCTGGGCGAGCGGGCGGATGTGGGTATCAGACACGATCCTGAACTGCTCTCCGCCGATAGCGGATATGTGTCGGCGTGGGCCGGCTGGCGCCCAGGCCGAAGTTGACGGCCGGGTTCGATGTCAGCAGCTCGAGGTCGAACTGCTGGAGCAGCAGCGTTGTGATCACCGTCATTTCGTTCATGGCAAAGCCCATGCCGGCGCACTTGTGCGTCCCGCCGCCGAACCCGATCATGGCAAACCGGTGCTGCTTGTCCTCCTCGCGGCCTGGGCCAAAGCGCAATGGGTCGAAGCGGTCGGGGTCTTTGAACAACTCAGGGACGCGGTGCGCCAGGCCGGCCGATACCATCGTGAACCAGCCTTGCGGCACGTGATAGCCGCCCAGGTCATACGCCTCGGCGTTGTAGCGCAACACGATGTCCGCAGACGGGTGCAAGCGCTCGATCTCGCGCAGCGCCCACTCCGTGTATTGCAGTTGGCGGAATTTGCCCAGGTCGAGCGGCTCGCCGGGCGTCAACGCACGCGCTTCCTCGTCAAGCACGAGCTGCAAGTAGTCGGGATGGCGCAACAGCTCGATGACGGTCCAACTCGCCTGGCCCGCGGTGGTCTCGTGACCCGCAAAGACGAGCGCGGTGATCAGGTTGGTGATCAATTCGTCTTCGGCCGGACGACCATCTTTGTACCTGGCATCCATGAAATCCTGGAGGAAGTCATTGTGTTCGTTGGGGTGCGCGCGCCGCTCGGCGATCATCCCGCCGATCATGGCGTGCAGCTCGGCCTTGGCGCGATCGCGCCGCCGGAAGCGCGGCAGCGGCCAATCCGGCGGCAGGATCGGACTCAACCCCGCGGCCAGGTCGCGATACGCGCGCCAGAACTCCGGCCCGACACGTTGGCGGAACTCATTGCCCAGGAGCGCGTGCGCGGCGATGTAGAGCGTCAGCTTCTCAATCTCGGCTACCAGCTCGAATTCTCCCTGCGCACCCAGGCTCGCCATCCAGGCCTCGACCTCCTGCTGCATCACCTTGATGTAGCCCGGCATCTTCCGCCCCTGGAATGGCGCCAGCAAGATGTGCCGCTGC
>JALOOE010000122.1 GCA_025454565.1 Anaerolineae bacterium | reverse complement strand
TATTCGCTCATTCGCATCATCGCCTTCGCCGCCACCACCGCCTCGGCCGCGTCCCGGCAGAACCGGTCGGCGCCGATGTCTTCGGCAAACGCTTCGTTGAGCGGCGCGCCGCCGACCAGCACCTTCACCCGATCGCGCAACCCCTCGGCTTGCAGTCGCTCGATGACGGTCGCCATGTAGGGCATCGTGGTCGTCAGCAGCGCCGACATGCCGAGCAGCGTGGCATTGTGCTCCCGGATGGCGTTGACGAACTTGTCGGCGTCCACGTTGTTGCCGAGGTTATGCACCTCGAACCCGGCGCCCTCCCACATCATCGCGACTAGATTCTTGCCGATGTCGTGGATATCGCCCTTGACGGTGCCGATGACGGCGACCCCGATCTTCGGCACGCCGGTCTCCGTCAGCAACGGACGCAGGATCTCCATGGCAGCCTTCATCGCATTGGCGGCGCGCAAGACCTCAGGTACGAAGAGGATGCCCGCGCCGAAGTCCTGCCCGACGACATCCATGCCGGCCACCAGGCCGTGGTTCAGGATGTTGTCGGGAGATTGCCCCCACGCCAAAGCCTGATTCGTGGCTGCGACGATCTGAGGCCCCAGTCCGTCGTAGAGGTCGTCCTGCATATTACGATAGTGGTCCTGGATCTCGGCGGGCAATGTCTCGAATGGGTCTGCCATATCTCTTTCCTTACTTGGGGCGTGTCAAGAAACAAGTTCCCGTTCTGGCTCGGTCGGAGACCGGCCAGAGCAGGAAGTTATCCTTTGACAAGCCCTTGGGGTGCCTAACGATGCGCGGCGTGCCTCACGATGCGTGACATACGCCACATCGCTTCCGATAGGCCAGTCTCATTCACGTTTCACGTCTCACGCATCACGTTTCACGCCTCACGTTTCACGCATCACGTCTCACGCATCACGCCCGGCTTCCACTTACGATATCGCCACAACGCCTGCACGGTCGGCAAGCCGTCGAGAGGCGAGAGCTTCTTGTTCTCATACCGTGCCGTATAGCTGATCGGCATTTCATGGATAGCATAGCCCGAGCGCAGCACCTTGGCCGTAATCTCAGCCTCCACGTCGAAGCGCCGGCACTCCAGATCGAGGCTTTGCGCCAACTCTCGGCACATCATCTTATAGCAGGTTTCCATGTCTTGCAACCGCTGGCCGTACAACAGATTCGCCAACAACGTCACGAAACGATTGCCGAGCCGCATGATCAGCCGTTGGGAGTGGAGTGAGCGCACGCCATAGACCACCTCGGCCGTGCCGTCCGCAAGCGGCGCCATCAGTTGAACTAAGTCGTTCGGGTCATACTCCAGATCCGCATCCTGGATCACCACCATGTCGCCCGTTGCCGCATCGAGGGCCGTCCGAATCGCCGCACCTTTGCCTCGATTGACCGCATGATGGAGCACCCGCACAGTGGACGACGCCAGGTCGTCCACGATACCCGCGGTGCCGTCAGAAGAAGCATCGTTGACGAGCACGATCTCCAGATCCAGCGGCACGGCCTGCACCCGAGCCACAACATCCTGGATGGTCTTGGCCTCGTTGAAGGCTGGCATCAGCACAGACAGTTTCACGCACACCTCTGAGAAGCATCGCCGCACATGGCTTATGGCTGATCGTGTCACCCGTCGCCATGCGCTATCCGCTATTCGCCGCCAGCCGCCCGTCGCGCGGCTAACCGCCGCTCGCGCGCGCTCACCATATCGGACACGCCGCGTGCCTTGCGCCGCGCGGCGGCCGCATCGAGCAGTTCCGCCAGATGCGGGAATGCGTCATGCTTGTGGGGCAACGGCAGCGCCTCGACAAACGCGTCCTGGAAGCGCGGCTCTAGCGCCACGGCAACGTAATCCACCCAGCGCGCCAACCGGCGCGCCTCTTCGCGCTGCGCCCGATTGAGCAAAGCGATGCGCGCCCCATCCCCGGCCGAGTTGCCGACCGTGAACACTTTGCCTAGCTCGGCGTCGGGAATCATCCCCAGCACCATCGCGTGCTTGGAGTCGATGTAGGAGCCGAACGCGCCGGCCAGCAGCACCTTATCGACGTGATCGACGCCCAACCGTTCCATCATGAGACGCGCGCCGGAATAGAGCGCCGCCTTGCCCAACTGAATGGCGCGCACATCATCGCTGGTGACCACGATCGAGCGGCCCGTGCCGGTTTGATGCGGCCAGGCGAGCACGAACTCGGCTTTGGCCCCCTGCCAACTCAACCTGGGGGACTCAACCTGCGGCGCGAACCGCCCATCCGGGGTCAGTACGCCGGCCATGAACAATTCAGCAATCGCTTCGATGATGCCCGAGCCGCAGATGCCTGTGGCTAGAATCGGCCCGTCGCCCAATAAGGCTTTGCGCTTCCGTTGGCGTCGCTCCTCCGCGGTCTCCTGGCCTTCTGTCCCGCTGCTCCCCTGCTCCCACGCGTCGCTCCATTCATCGCGACCGATGACCTTGAAGTTGACTTCCAGGGTGTCGGGATCGACGCGCACGCGCTCGATGGCGCCCGGCGCGGCGCGCATCCCGTGACGGATTTGCGCGCCCTCGAAGGCGGGGCCGGTCGGGCTGGAAGCGGAGAGCAGGTGCACGCTGTTCCCCAGCAACAGCTCACCGTTGGTGCCCACATCGACGATCAACCAAATCTCATCGGCCGGCGCTTGATCGGGCCGCTCCGCCAACATGACGGCCACGTTATCCGCGCCGACATGCCCCGCCTCGATCGGCAGGACATGGGCCTGCGCGCCCGGCGCAAGCCTGAGTCCCAGGTCTCTCGCCTTTATGTCTACAGCATCGCTCACGGCCGGGCCGAAGGGCGCCTGCCCCAGCTCCCTGGGCGGGACGTTCAGCAGGATATGGTGCATGACGCTGTTGCCGACCAGCACGATGTCGGTGATGGCGTCCGCTGTCGTGCCGGCATCAGTGGCCGCCTCAACGGCGAGTTCGTTCAGCGCGTTGATTGCCGAGCCGTGCAGCGTCGCCAGGCCGTCATCCCGATTGTCGGCGTAGCTGATACGGCTCATCAGATCCTCGCCGTAGGCCACCTGGGGATTCATGCGGCTAGCGGTGGCCAGCACGGCGCCCGTGCGCAGATCGCAGAGGTGCATGGCAATCGTCGTCGTGCCGATGTCGACTGCCAGGCCGTAGATCTCCTCCTGGTAGCCGGGCTGCACACGGATCACCTCCCGATCCTGCCACACGGTGACCGTGACCTTCCAATCATCGGCGCGCACGGCGTTCTGGAGCGTGCCGAGCAGTATCGGATCGATGCGTAACCCAGAGAGATCGAAACGCGCTTCCAGCTCTGCGGCCAGGCGATCCCAATCGCCAAGCTGGTGTTCGAGAGTCGGCGGCTCGATCTCCACGTAATAGAGCTTGGCCGCGGGATCGACGACGATGGCGCGTTCGGTGGCAGCCTTGCGCACGACCTGCTTGCGCGCCTGGCTTTCTTCGGGCACAAACACCATCAGATCGCCTTGGACCTCGCACCCACACGCCAGACGCCGGCCCGGCAATTGAGGATGCGTACCCCAATACTTACCTTCACGACCGTCAGGTGAACTCAGATGATCGGCAGCCGATGTGATCGCATGTTTCGGGAAGTGGCCTTCCTCGACCGTCACCTGGCATTTGCCGCAGGTCTGCCGGCCATTGCAGATGGCCTCGATCTCGACGCCCATCGCGCGCGCTGCGTCGAGGAGCGTTGTGCCGTGGGGCACCTCGGCCTGCCGACCCGAAGGCTGGAATACGACACGATTGGTTGGCTTGTCGGTTTGGCTTGGCATAGATTGACTGACTCGTCCGTGGCTCGAATGATGGCGTGATGAGAACAACAGGCGGATTGTACGCCAAGAAGCGCGAGATGCCAAACGATGCACTGTCTTAACAGAAATTCAAGAGATGGTTGACAGCGCCGATTGGTGAAACCGTTGCGCCGCGCAACGCGCTTGACTTTTGTGGCGTTGCAGACTAAACTGGTGTAATCCAGGTTCCTATCAGCGGGGCGGAAACGCCCAATTCCAGATGTGCATGGGAGTGACTCTGTTTCCAGGGTAGTGCATTGCCCCTGCGCGCGACCGCCGAGACCACCGATACGATTTGCGAGGAACCCATGAAACTCTCACGACGCGATTTTGTCAAAGGGGTGGGCGCCGGAACGGCGCTCACCGGGCTGGGCGGCATCGCTCGGCCAGAACGTACTGAGGCCAAGGCAGAGACCAAACTGACTGGGGCTCCCATGCCGCGTGAGATGGAAGCCGCTCTGCTGGCGCGTTTGCAGACCACTGAGGTCACAGACCCGCTGGCCGCCCATACGGTGCAGATCGCTCCGAACATGGAGCCGGTGATTCAGCACGCCGACCAGACGGCTGCGACCAGGCAGAAGCTGGCAGACCTCGAGAAGAAGACCGGGAAAAAGCCGAATATCCTGATCTTCCTCATGGACAACGCGGGCTATGGCGACCTCGGCATCAACGGCGGCGGCTTGCTCTCCGGCGCGCCCACGCCCAACATGGACCGTCTGGGACGCGAGGGACTGCATCTCCTGTCGACCTACTCGCAACCTTCATGTACGCCCAGTCGCTGCTCGTTGCTCACCGGACGTCTGCCGATGCGGCACGGCCAGTTACGCCCCAGCTTCGCAGGCGAACCGGGCGGCTTGGGCGATGAGATCACCGTGGCTGAACTCATGAGCGAGGCCGGCTACGTAACCCAGGCGGTGGGCAAATGGCACTGCGGTGAGAACGAGGAATCGCAACCGCATAATGTGGGCTTTGATGATTTCTACGGCTTTCTCGGCTGGTCTGGCCTATACACCGACTGGCAGGACGAAAACTTCGCGCCTGAGTTTGCCTTGAGCCCCGAACGACAAGCCCTGGTTAAGGAAGTGCCCTTCAACGACCACATCGTGCATGGCGTCAAAGGCGAGGCCATCGAGAACCTCGAACAGATCACCATCGAGCTCAGCGCCGAGCTTGACGAAAAGTTCGCGATCTACTCGGAGGACTTCATTAAGAAGATGGCTGACAATGACAAGCCATTCTTTCTGTACCACTGCTCGCGCGGTCTGCACGTCAAGAACTACCCCAACCCCAAGTACAAGGGAAAGTCGCCGGCGAAATATCCTTACAAAGACTGTCTCGTCGAGTTGGACGACATCGTCGGTCGGCTGGTCAAGGCGCTGGAGGATACGGATCAGATCGAGAATACGCTGATCTTCATCACCTCAGATAACGGCCCGATGATCGAACCCTGGCCGGACGCCGGCTGGTCGCCCTTCCGCGGCGCTATTGCCACCACCTGGGAGGGCGGTATGCGTGTGCCGGGTATCGCCTACTGGAAGGGCATGATCACGCCTGGCCGGCAAAGCGACGGCTTGTTTGATCTGCACGACCTGTTCCTTACTTCGCTTGCGCTGGCAGGAGTTGAATACCGGCCGCCCGAGGATCGGTACCTCGACAGCATCGACCAGACGTCGTTTCTACTGGCGGATGGCGGCCTATCGAACCGCAAATACGTCTACTACTGGCTGCAGGACGTCTTCAGCGCGCTTCGGGTGGCCGAGTACAAATTCATGATGGCCGGCATGTCAGACGATGCCTGGGATGTGGTCAACCCGGGTGGCGGCACGACGCTTGAGAACTACAAGAACGCCCGGCTCTACAACCTGTATCTGGATCCCAAGGAGCGGTACAGCTATTACGGCCGGCAGACATTCATGGACAACCTGTTCAACGACCCCTGGATGGCGCACAAGGCAACCTACCAGCAATACCCGTCGAAGAAGTAGGTTGGCGGTGCATCTACTGTTACAACGAACACCCCAGTCCACAAACAAAAGGAGAGTGGCTGATGTCATTGCTGGAAGCGATTAAGAAACTTGCGGATGAAAACAAAGCGAGTTTGAATGAAAAAAAGGGGGTCTACACGTTCCAGGTGCTTGTCGCGGAACGGAAGACGTTCCTTTCCAAGCAACGCCTGGAATACATTGCAAAGTTCAGGCTCGACGATGCGCTGAAAGAGGTCAAATTCACGGAGATGTTGAAGGAGAATGCCTCCGGCTTAGTTTCGGGTGGCTCCGTGGATGACATTTCGCCAGGATTCGGCTTCAAAGCGACCAAATACAAGAGCGGTGCAGGGGGCCGGGAAGGAACTATCGAGGAACAATCGGAGCTCCTCGGAAAGCGTTACGACTACCAGTTCGATTTCAAGGAAATCCGCAAGCAGTTTGAGGCGCTTGCCCGATCGGCTGACTATAGTTTCCGTTACCAGATAACCGAAATGGGCTTGTGACACATGGTCATGGGATATAGGCGTCGGATGGCTGCGACAGCCGCGTTGGATGCGCGGCACAAGCCACATAGTCGCCGCAACTTGCGCCTCCCCCGCGTTCTCGACTATAATGCGTCCTCGTTGACAGAGACAAGGGCCCGGTTTCTGACTGGAACCGGGCCTCTTCAATGAAACCCATCAGGAGTATGCCCTCATGCAGACGATTCTTCGCTCGAAGACCGGAGTCGAGGTAGCCATCAGTTCGGATCTGCCATTTGTGATCATTGGGGAGCGTATCAACCCCACGGGCCGCAAAGCGTTGGCCGCTGAATTGCTCGCGGGCAACTACGAGCGCGTGAAATCGGATGCGCTGGCCCAGATCGCGGCCGGCGCGCCCGTGCTCGATGTGAACGCCGGATTGGGCGTTGCCAATGCCCATGAGCTGGAGCCCGAAGTGATGGTGGCGGCCATCGAAGCGGTGCAGTCGGTGGTCGACGTCCCGCTCAGCGTGGACTCATCGATCGTGGCGGCGCTGCGCGCCGGGCTGAAGGCAGCCGGCGGCAAACCGCTGATCAACTCGGTCACGGGCGAGCATGAGCGCATGGAAGCGGTCTTCCCGCTCGTCGCCGAATACAAATGCGCCGTGATCGCCATCTCCAACGACGAAACCGGGATCAGCACCGACCCAAAGGTGCGCTTCGAAGTCGCCAAGAAGATCGTCCAGCGGGCCGCCACCTACGGCATCCCGCCCGAGGACATCCTGATCGACCCGCTGGTGATGCCGGCGGGCGCGGTGCGCGGCTCCGGCGGCGCCGTGATCCAACTCGTGCGCTGGATCAGCGAGGAACTCGGGTGCAACACGACCTGCGGCGCCAGCAACGTCTCGTTCGGCCTGCCCGATCGCGAGGCGATCAACGCCAACTTCATGGCGATGCTCATCGCGGCCGGTATGCCCAGCGCAATCACCAATCCGCTCAAACCGGAGATCAAGAAATCGATCCTGGCCGCCGACATGCTGATGGGGCACGACGAGGACTGCATGCGTTGGCTGAAGTATCAGCGCCAGCTCGCGCGCGAGGCTGCCGCCGCTGCCGCTGCTGCCTCCGGTGGCGAAGTACCCGGCAGCGCGGCGGCTGGGGCAGACGATCGTGCGGCGCGGCGTGCCCGGCGCGAACAATCCGCAGGTTGATAGTCGAAGGTGAAAGGTTGGGGTCGTCGAGATCTGAGGGCAGAGTGCATCAGAGACGAAGAACCTTCAACCGGCAACTTTGAACCTTCAACCAAGGAGTCGAAATGAACCCAGTCCTCCTCCAACTCGGCCCGCTCACGGTGCATTGGTACGGGATCCTGATCGTGACCGGCGCGGTGATCGCGGCGTATATCTGCACCATCGAGGCGAAACGCCGCGGCGAGGATCCGGATCACGTCTGGAACCTGCTGACCCTCGCGTTGATCTTCGGGATCATCGGCGCTCGGCTGTATCACGTTTTCTCAACCCCCGCGGGCAATTTCGTCGGCTGGGCCTACTACCGAGAGCATCCGATCGACATTATCGCGTTCTGGAACGGGGGCTTTCGAGGGCTGGGGATCTATGGCGCGGTGGCCGGGGGCGTCCTCGCGTTCGCCATCTACTGCGCATACAAGCGGCTGAACTTCCCGCGCTGGCTCGATATCGCCACGCCGGGCATACTGCTGGCCCAGGCCATCGGCCGCATGGGCAACTTCATCAATCAGGAGCTTTACGGCCCGGCGACCAACCTGCCCTGGGCGTTCCACATCAACCCGACCTTCCCTTGCCAGGAACCCGCCGGCTCGCCCATGGCTTGCGGCATCCCGGATCGACTGAACGCCGCTGCGCGCCAGTGGTATGCCACCAACGGCTTTCACCCGACCTTTTTCTATGAGGCGCTATGGAACCTCGCCGGCTTCGCGATCGTGATGATCGGCGCCCGGAAACTGGTCAACTGGCTACGCGACGGTGACGTCTTCTGCTTCTACCTCATCTGGTATCCCGTGGGCCGCTTCTGGGTCGAGATGTTCCGGCCGGACGCCTGGCGCATGGGTACCTTCGCCACCGCCCAGTGGATTGCGATTCTCCTGTTTACCATCGGCGTGGTGGGATTGATTGTCAATCATGCGCGGCCGCGCCGGCCGCAGGTGCAGGCCGAAGCGAAGGCTGAGGTTGAGGAAAAGGTTCAGCCAGCGAGCGAAGAACAGAGCTGAGCGCAACCTCAGTCAGCGCAGAACGAACGGGGCGTCAGCGGATGCTACGGCATCCGCTGACGCCCCGTTTTGGTTTTCCGCCCTCGAAAAGGCGCCAATCACTGTCTGACAAACGTGCGGAAACGGGCTGACCCGTTTCTTGACGCCGATTGGTGCGAGTGGTATGATCCCGCTACCCCCCCCCGGGGGGGCGGGGCTGTGCTCTCACTTACTGACTTGAGAGTCGTGCAGCGCGACACTGACTTTCGGGAGACAGTGTATGGACGATCAGACCAAAGCGGGGATCATTCGCCGCCTCCAAAGCGCCGAGGGGCATGTGCGCGGCATCCAGCGCATGGTCGAAGAAGATAAATACTGCATTGAAGTGCTCAAGCAGGTCGAGGCAGTCCAGGCTGCCTTGGGCAAAATCAACGAGATCATCTTGGATCAGCATCTGCGCACGTGCGTCACCACAGCCATTCGCGGCGATGAGCCGGAACGGCGCGAAGCCGTGATCAGCGAAATTCTCGAGGTATTCAGGCACAACTGAAGCCGGCTACTTGAAGCTGGAAACTGGCATTTGAAGCAGCTTCTCGCTTCGAGATTCGGTTTCCGATGATTCACACTTGGAGGCTCCAAATGTCCCAAACCGTAACGCTCAACATCCCGAACATCTCTTGCGGCCACTGCGTGATGACCATCACGCGCGAAACCAAAGATCTGCCGGGCGTGGTTAAGGTCGAAGGTAACCAACAGGCCAAGACTGCGACCTTCACCCTTGCGAACGAGGCCGCGCTGGCAACCGTCAAAGAGACGCTGGTCGAGATCGGGTATCCGGCGACGAACTGAGGGCTGGAAGTCGGTGGTCATTCGTCCATCGTCTTTCGTCTGTGGTCCTTCCGTTGACACTCTGTATCTTTGGTGCTATACTCCGCCCACATGAGTTGGACTGAAGCAAATTACCGGAGGCAGAATGGCTGAGAGTTCTACAATCTTGCGCGGCAAAGTCGAATCGAACCAAGCCAACAAGAAGATCAAGTTCATCGTCGGTGGGGCGGTAGTGCTGGGATTGATTGTCTACCTGATCGCGTCGGCGATTTCCAGTTCCGGCGCGTACTACCGAGAGGTCGCCGAGGTCGTCAACGAGAAGGCGGCTCTGACGGGTAAGAGCTTGCGCGTCAGCGGCAACATCGTCACCGAGAGCATCAAGTACGATCCGACGACCCTGAATCTGAGTTTCGCCATCTCCGATCCGAAGGATTCCGGAAAGCAACTGGCGATTCACTTCCACGGCGTCAAACCCGACCAGATGGATCGCGAGGGATCGAGCGCCATCGTGGAAGGCTCGCTAGGACCGAACGGCATCGTCGAAGCGAACAACCTGTTGCTCAAGTGCCCCTCGCGCTACGATGAATACGAAGAAATCAAGGTTGAAGCAGTAAAGTAGGCAGCAAGCACCGGATGATTGACAGAAACGGTCGCCCGCTGGGCGGGTGACCGTTTCTGTTGTGATCTAGCCGAGCAAGGAGACCCGGTTGCCCACGTTTCGACTCATTGTGCTGGCACTTCTGTTGATCGCTGTGGCCGCCCTCGCAACAGCGCCGGCACCTGTCCTGGCGCTATCGTCTCGCCAGGCGACCCCTCCGCCGCAAGCGCCTCAACCGCTGGCTGGCCGTCAGTTGTATGCCCAAAATTGCGCGCCGTGCCACGGCACGACCGGCAAAGGCGATGGGCCCTCTGCCTCCGGGCTGAGCGTCCCACCGACCGCGTTCGCCAACTATGACGTAATGGCGGGGTTGCCGCTGACCGAGCTGTTCAACATCACCAAGAACGGCAATATGCAGCGCATGATGCCGCCGTGGAAAAACCGGCTGAACGACCAGCAGATTTGGGATGCGGTAGGTTATGCCTGGACGCTCCACACGTCTGCTGACGAGTTGGCGGCCGGAAAAGCGATCTACGAGAAGCAGTGTGTGACCTGCCACGGTCCCGATGGTAAGGGCAAAGCACCCACACCGGATCTTACCGACTTCACAAAGACATCGGCGGCCAGCCAGAAGGCGTGGAGCGATCTGCTGGCGAAGGGCCGGTCCACAATGCCGGCTTTCGGCGATAAGCTGAACCAGACCGAGCAGCGCGCCGTGCTCGAGTACGCGCGCAGCCTCTCCTTCGGCCCAATGGTGCGCGCCCCGCTGGGCCAAGGGGCCGGCGTCATCACCGGGACGGTTGCGAACCGGAGCAACGGTCAGGTCGTCCCCAACGCAGCAGTTGAGCTTGCCATCTTTGACGACATGTCACTGCTGGAAACGCGCAAAGCCACCACCGACGCCTCAGGCCTCTATCGCTTCACCGACCTGCCCACCGATCCATCGCTGGCCTATGTGACGCGCGTGGCCTATCCCGCCGGCGGCATCAACTACAATTCGGAGCCGGCGCAGTTCCCGGCGGGGCAAAGCGCGCTCAATCTGCCGATCACCGTATTCGAGACCACCGCCGACCCATCCGGCGTGCGCGCCGATCGCGTTCACTACATCGTTGAGTTTGACAACGATCGCGCGCTGATCGCCGAGATGATCGTCTTCAGCCTGGCCGGCAACAAGGCCTACACCGGCGACGGCACGGGCGTACTGAGATTCACGCTGCCGCCGGGCGCAGAGGACGTGCAGATCGAGGGCGGCGAGTTGGGCGGACGATATCTTCCCACACCAGACGGCTTCGTGGATACACTGCCGCTCGAGCCAGGGCAGGGAACGCAGCAGATCCTCTACCGCTATAGCATCCCGTTCACGCGTAACACGCTCGACCTGGTGCGCAGCCTCGTCTACCCGGCAACTAACGTCAATGCCCTTGTCGCCGACGTGGGCGCCAAAGTAACGAGCGAACAACTGCGCGATCAGACCGTGCGGCAGACCCAGGGCGGCAACTTCATCAGCCTCTCCGGCCAAAACTTGGCGGCCAACCAGCCGATCAACCTGCGTTTCAGCGATCTGCCGCTGGGCGTTTCGAGCAACGCGGTGGCCACCGATGTGCCCAAGCCAGCGACGAGTGACCGGGCGCTGTTGCTAATTTTCATCGGCGTGGTTGGCCTGGTGGCCGCCCTGCTGGTGGCTTTGCCCCTGTTGCGCCGGCAAAGCGCGCCTGCCGCAGCGGTCGCCACCGATCAGGACAGCCTCGTAGATGCGTTGGCCCGGCTCGATGTTGCCTATCAGGCCGGCGGGATATCTGAAGCGGCGTATCGGGATCAGCGGCTCCGGCTCAAAGCGCAGTTAGTCGAAGCGGTAAGGAAGGATAGCGCGGCGTGAGCGATTCACCGGCCAGCCAGCGTGCCGGAGTTAGTCCGAATCCAGTGAATCCCGGCCCGCGCTCGGATGATGGCGAGCGCGGGCCGGCGATGATCGAATTACGCAAGCTGACGAAGGCTTTTGGCAGCAAAATTGCGCTCCGCGGCGTCGATCTGCGCGTCGAGGCCGGCGAATCGCTCGTGATCTTCGGGCCCAACGGCGCAGGCAAGAGCACGCTGATTCGCATCCTGTCCAGCTTGAGCCGGCCCACGGGCGGCCGCGTGCTCATCGGCGGGCTCGATCTGGCAACGCATGCCGACGGCATCCGCCGCTATCTGGGCGTCGTCTCGCATGCGCCGCTGCTTTATGATAGCCTGACGGCCGAGGAAAATCTGCGCTTTTTCGCTCAGCTCTACGGCATGAAGGAACCCGCCCCTCGCATCGCAGAGATGCTGGAGCGGGTCGGTCTGACCGCTCGACGGAATGATCTGGTGCGCACCTTTTCGCGCGGCATGGTGCAGCGGCTGGCCATCGCGCGGGCGCTGTTGCACGATCCGCAACTGCTGCTGCTGGATGAGCCGGACACGGGCCTCGATCCGCAGGCGGCGGAGATGCTGCACGACCTGTTGATGCAGGTGAGTGGGCGGATCAGCCATGCGGCAAATCAGCAGGTTAGCACATCGGCAAATCAGCAAGATCTCGAATCGGCAGATCAGCGACGCAGCCACGCAGCGACGGAGCGCACCATCGTCACCGTCACACACAGCATCGAGCGCGGGCTCGCCATCGCGGATCGGGTGGTGATCCTGTCTGGCGGGAAGATCGTCTTTGCGGACAGTGCTCGCGGCATGAGCCAAACGGAATTCAGACCGCTTTATGACAAGTATGTCGGGGGCGGTCGATGAGCTTCTGGCGTGCGGTGGCGGCCATTGTTTGGAAGGATATCCGGGCGGAGCTGCGGACCAAGGATATCTTCAGCAGCATGGTCGTTTTTGCGGTGCTGTCGGTTCTCGTCTTCAGCTTCGCTTTCGAGTTGCGCGTGCCCAGCATGACAATGGTCGTTCCGGGCATCCTGTGGGTGGCGATCACGTTTGCTGGCACCTTGGGGCTGAACCGGGCATTCGTCATCGAACAGGATAAGGGCAGCCTGGCCGGCTTGCTGCTTGCGCCGGTCGATCGCTCGGCCATCTACTTCGGCAAGATGTTCAGCATCCTGCTGTTCGTGCTCGTCGTGGAGCTCTTCCTGCTGCCGCTGGTGATGATCTTCTACAACCTGTGGCTGCTGACACCGGCGAATCTGCTCGTGCTGCTCCTGGGCACCTATGGATTTGCTGCGGTCGGCACGGTGTTCTCGGCAATCGCCGTCAACACACGCGCGCGCGAAGTCCTGCTGCCGGTGCTGCTCTTCCCGGTGCTGCTGCCGGTG